>NZ_JBJXCT010000001.1:0-270491 GCF_046159715.1 Pampinifervens navoyensis | reverse complement strand
TAAGGACGAAGTATGTTACAATTTTCTCTTCTATCATCTTAATCCTCCCTATGGGTTTTCCATGGGGAGCTTTTTTTTACCATAATTTCTTATAACTTGCAACTCGGGTTAGGTTTTAATGATATTATCAACAAGGAAACCAAGGCAGAAGTAGAAAATATGGTGCTCAGGGCTGTAGCCAGCAGGATACTTGATAAGCCTTTATTTATCAGAATCCCCATCTCCAGAGAGCTCAGTTATCTACCAGCTTTAAGTAAAAACTTTGTTTTGCGCATACCATCGGATGTAAGCATGAAACAGCTTGGAGAAATAATGACAGTGGTAAGAAAAGGAGGGCTTAGAACTGCCCTTGACGACTACAGAACCACGGGATACGAGCTAAAGGAAATAAGGATTGGCTCTTTTGACTATGTGTTTTTTAATGAAGACTTTTATACGAATGCTAAAAGGTCAGATATTGAAAGAATAATAGCTAGCTTCAAACTATTTAAGACCAAGGTGGGTTTTAAAAACATAGACTCAGAAAAGAAACTTAAGCTTGCACAAAGTATAGATGTTGACCTTGCCACTGGTTATCTATTTGGTAGCGAGTCGCTTCCTGCAGGAAGGATAGAATGATTTTTCTGATACTCTTGCTGTTTTTGAGCTCCTGTGCCTCTGTGGTGATACTGAAGGACCCACTGACTTCTCAGGAGCATACAGACCTCGGATACATATACGAAAGGCAGGGAAAGTTAGAGTTAGCGGAGGAAGAATACAGGAAAGCCATAAGAAAGGATAGGAAGAACTGGCTTGCCTATTACAACCTTGGAAACATATATGCCCGAAGAGAGGACTGGAACAGGGCAGAGGAGTTCTATAAAAAGGCTCTTGAGCTAAGCAGAGACCCAGACCTTCTGAACAACCTCGCCTATGTTCTCAACAGAAAGGGAGAGAATTGTCAGGCTCTCAGGCTTGTAAAAGAGGCTATGGAAAAGGGGCAGAGGCAAGAATACTTTCAGACCATGAAGGGCATAGAAGAGGAGATTAGTAGAAAGAGGGTAGACTGTCTATCTTTTGAAGGGGAAAGGGAACTTTGGTAGCTGGGGCATGCCCTGCATGCCTTTTAGTTTTTTTATGAGTTTTTTCATTTCCTCGTATTCTTTAAGCACTCTGTTCACATCGGAAAGCGTTGTTCCACTGCCCCTTGCTATCCTCTGCTTTCTGCTCATGTTGATTATCTTCGGGTTTCTCCTTTCCTGCTTTGTCATCGAAAGTATTATGGCTTCTGTCTTTTTAAACTTTTTTTCTTCTATCTTGAGTCCCTTGAGCTGTGCACCTATGCCCGGGAGCATGCCAAGGAGTTTATCAAGAGGTCCCATGTTCTTTATAAACCTGAGCTGTTTGAGCATGTCCTCAAGGTCAAACTCGCCCTTAAGAACCTTGAAGGCAAGCGCCTGAGCCTCATCTTCTGGAATAACCTTCTGAACCTTTTCCGCAAGGGTCTGTATGTCACCAAGACCCAGTATCCTCTGAGCAATCCTGTCAGGGTAGAAGGGCTCTATGTCTTCAATCCTTTCTCCCACACCCATGAACTTTACGCCAACGCCAAGGGCTTCTTTCACGGAAAGGGCAACACCGCCCCTCGCATCCCCGTCCATCTTCGTTAAAACAACCCCAGTGAGCCCCACAACTTCATGGAAGGTCCTTGCAGCAGTAAGGGCAGACTGCCCCTGCATGGCATCGGCAACATATATGACCTCAGAGGGCCCGACCGCTTCCCTTATCTCCTTTAGCTCCTGCATGAGCTCTTCATCTATATGAAGTCTTCCAGCGGTATCCAGAAGCAGATAGTCCACGCCCTCCTTCTTGGCCCTCTCCAGTGCCCTTCTGGCTATCTCCACTGCGGTCAGTCCTTCCTCAAAGCCATAGTAGGGCACACCTATTTTTTCTGCAAGCCTCTGAAGCTGTAGCATGGCAGCTGGTCTTCTCACGTCCGTAGAGCTTACAGCTACCTTGAAGCCCTGCTCTTTCAGATGGTGGGCTATTTTTCCTATGCTCGTGGTTTTACCAGTTCCCTGAAGTCCTACAAAAAGCACCACACCCTTTCTAAGGTCCTGTTTTTCACCCCCGAGAGTCTGAACAAGCTCCTCGTATATGGTAAGCATGAAGCTATCCTGTGGTGATGGGCTTTTTGTAAGGTCTTCGCTCAGCGTCCTTTCTCTGACCCTTTTCAGAAAATTCTTCACCACATCATAGTCCACATCTGCCTCTATGAGGGCAGCCCTTACATCTCTGAGCACATCGTTTACCTGCTTTTCGGTGAGTTTTCTCGTGTCCCTTACCCTTCCCAGAGCCTTGCTGAACTTTTCAGTGAGCAGTTCCAACATAAGGTTTAGTATAATACACAGTATGCCCACTTTCAAGATAGCGGTATTAGAGGGAGACGGAATAGGTCCTGAGATAATATCCTCAACCCTCAGGGTTCTCAGAAGGCTTGGAGAGCTTGCAGGTCTGGACTTTATCTTTGAAAAGGCTCTGATAGGCGGTTCTGCCATAGACCAGAAGGGAACGCCGCTTCCACAGGAGACGGTGGAGCTGTGCCTGAGCTCTGATGCGGTGCTTCTGGGTGCAGTGGGTGGTCCAAAGTGGGATAACCTGCCAACGGAGAAAAGACCCGAGAAGGGGCTTCTTGGCATAAGAAAAGCCCTTGACCTGTATGCAAACCTCAGACCTGCAAAAGTATATGAATCGCTCATTTCCTCCTCACCACTCAAAGAAGAGGTAGCAAGAGGGACGGATTTTATAGTGGTGAGAGAGCTCACAGGGGATGTCTATTACGGGGAGCCAAGGGGGGTCTTTGTGCAGGATGGAAAGAGGATAGGTATAAACACCATGAAATACACGGAGGATGAGATAAGGCGGGTTGTCCGCAAGGCTTTTGAAATAGCCCGCCAGAGAAGAAAAAAGCTCACAAGCGTGGACAAGTCCAACGTGCTGGAGGTGAGCGGTCTGTGGAAGGCAGTGGTGGAAGAAGAAGCCAGGAACTATCCAGACGTGGAGCTTGAGCACCTGTATGTGGACAACTGTGCCATGCAGATAGTGAGAAGACCCTCTTCCTTTGATGTGATAGTCACGGGCAACATCTTTGGCGACATACTCTCTGACGAAGCGGCGGTTATAACGGGAAGCCTTGGCATGCTACCCTCCGCAAGTCTTGGGGACAGGTATGCCCTCTACGAGCCTGTTCATGGCTCCGCACCGGACATAGCAGGCAAGGGTATTGCAAATCCTGTAGCCACCATACTTTCTGCCGGCATGATGCTCAGATACTCCTTTGGATTGAAAAGAGAGGCAGAGCTGTTGGAAAGGGCGGTAGAGCTTGTGCTTGAGAGGGGCTACAGAACTCCAGACATATACTCAGATGGCTATGTAAAGGTAGGCACCGATGGCATGACAGATGCCATAATAAAGGCTATGGAGGAGCTATGGGAAGGTTTGCGTTAGCTCTTATAATGCTTCTTTCTGTAAGCATATGGGCTCAGGATGCTCTGCAGGGCATAAGGGACTTTTTCCAGAGAGAGGGTTATGTGGTCAAAGTAGAGGGAAATAGAGCGCTTGTAGACCTTGGCAGAGACAGGGTGAGGTCAGGTGAAGAGTTTACAGTCTTCAGAGAGGGCAAGGAGATAGTCCATCCTGTCACCAAACAGGTAATAGGAAGGGAAAGGGAAAGGGTTGGAAGGCTTAGAATTGAAGAGGTTCAGGAAGCCTTTTCCTACGCAAGAATACTTGAGGGTTCTGCAAGAGAGGGGGACAGGATAAGGCTATGGGCGGAGGATGTGTGTTTTGATGGTTCGGAAGACTGGTTTTTTAAGCTCCGCTCAGTGCTTCCGGAGCTCAAGAGGGAAAAGACCTGCACCTACACCATAAAGGAGCTGAAGGAGGGCATAGGTGTGGAATACAGGGGTGCGCCAGTGGCCTTTTTCCAGGTTCAGCAGGCTGCGCCCGTGGGGATTGAGAGGGCAGGGCTGGAAGACATAAACCTGCTGGCCAGACCTAAGCTCCTGAGACCACTGCCTTCACTTCCACTTTCGGCAGACCTCTGCGACCTTACGGGAACTGGCAAAGAGTTTCTCGCGGTGCTCTTTTCTGGCAGGGTGGAAGTTTATGAACTTCTGAAGAACGACCTGGTAAAGAGGTTTGAATACAGCCTGCCGGCAGGCGTTCCGGTGGGCCTTCAGTGCGGAAAAATTACAGGTGAGGGCACAGACCTGGTGCTGGTAAATATGGTTACAGGCGACTCTGCAAACTCTATCATATTGAGGGCTGTTGGAGATAGCTTTGTCCCTGTGAGAAGAAACATACCATACATTATGGGTGTCCTTGACAGGAGAAGACCGAGAGAAACCTTTGTGGGTCAGAGGTTCAACTTCAGAGACAGGTTCGGACAGACGGTAAGGCTTTCCCTTGAAGGGGAAAACCTGAGGGAGACTGGAGCCTTCCTCGCCCCCAGAGGCTTCAGAATAGACAGCGCCTTTTATTTTGGTGACTACCTGGTATTTACAGACACCGCTGGAAGGGTGAGGGTCTTCAGAGGGGATTCAGAGGTCTTCTCCACAGAAGAGGGCTTTGGAGGTTCCTACACTCTTGTGGAGATTCCCTTTGAGCAGGGTAAGCTCAACTTTATCTTCAACCCTAAAGGAGCTTCTGTAAGATTTCTTAACTTCAACATGGCCCTTGTGGTGAAAAACCATACAGGCGTGGTGCAGAGGTTTTTAGACATAGTAAAATACAGCAGGGGTGAGCTTTTCATACTGGGCGAAAGGCGAAAGGACCTTGTCTTTATAAGACCTGTGAGAGGTGGAAACTTTGAAGAGTCAGTGCAGGCGGTGCTTACCACAAAGGACGGAAGAATACTGGTTCTCACGGGAAGGACAGGCACCCTCACCATACAGAACAGGGGAGAGGTTTACGAGCTGGAGTTAAGGGCTCTGTAGTTTTCTCTGCAAAAGCACTCTGAAGCGGTCTCCCATACTCACAAGCATGGTTTTAAGACGGGAGAGCCTTTCCAGGTCCTCGGGCTTTTCAGAGAGGCTCAGCTCTTCAAATTCACGCAAAAAGGCAGGACTTTCAAGAAGAAAATCTCTGAGTCTTTTGAGGAAGACCTTTTCCAGTCCAGAATCTTTCCCATATTCCTCCAGAAGGGAAAAGTTAACCTGGGCGGTTATGTCAACGGGCTTTTCGCTTTTCAACACATCCCTCTGGACACTGTGGGAGCTGTAGCCCAGGACCGTCCCCTCCGGAAACCTGTGGAGCTCCTCCGAGGTGTAGCCGTAGTCTATAACAAGGTGATACCCCCTTATGAGGTTTGAAGCCAGTTTCTTCAGAAACTCCACGCAGTCCACGCACACCTCCAGCACCTGAGATAGCCCCTCATAATCCATCCTCTTCAAAACCTCTTTTACCCGTGAGTCTTCAAGCTCAAGCCAGACCTCTTCTCCATCCCTTATAAAAAGTTCTCTTCTTTCCTTTACCACGTGCACCGGCAGACAGTCAAAAAACTCGTTAGAAAAGACCACACCCTCTAAGGGGAAAAGCTCCCGGCACCAGAAAACCTTGCCCTCAAAACCTTCAAGCCTTATTTTCTGGAGCTCGACCAGTGTGGGACTAAAGTCGTAGATGTAGTAGCTGGCTCTCTCAAAGAGCTCTGGTTCTCTTTGTTTAAGATAATAGAGAATGTCGTAAGCAAGGGCACCGCTACCACCACCAAGCTCAAGGAGAATGGGCTTTTCAAAGTCCCCTATAAGTTCAGAGATAAACTCCCCGAGGGCATACCCGAAGGCTCTGTCCAGCTCCGGTGCGGTAAAGAAGTCTTTCCTGAAGTCCCCCTGATAATATTCTCTTACTCTCTGGAACATCCAGTCTCTGAAAGATATCAACCCGGCGGCCAGGACATGCTCCTCCCTGCTATAAAGTGAAGATGAAGGTGAAAAACGCTCTGCCCTGCGTCCCTCCCCACATTAAAGATCAGTCTGTAACCACCATTAAGGTTTTCGTCCGGAGCATGACCAAGCTCCTCTCCCAGTTTCCTTGCCACATAGAACATATGTCCCACAAGAGATTCATCCTCGGGCTCAAGGCTCTGAACACCAAAAATGTGCTTCTTTGGAACTATAAGTATGTGCGTGGGTGCAACCGGGTTTATGTCGTGAAAGGCATAGACCAACTCATCCTCATAGACGCCCTTAGAGGGTATTTCCTTTCTCACTATCTTGCAGAAAATACAATCCTGCATGACCTGCCTCCTGCCTTCAGATTATAAATCAAGTTTAAACCTTTCTCTAAGAGTCTCAAGCACTTTCCCAAACAATTCTTCTTCCTGTTGTGTGCCGTCAAGCATCACAATTCTCTCTTTCTCCTGATGGGCTATGAGTATGTAGGCATCCCTTACCCTTCTGAGGAATTTTCCGTCCTCAAACCTTGTCTTCTTGTCAGATAATCTCTGGAGAGCAACCTCAAGGGGCACGTTGAGAAGAAAGGTTATGTCGGGCTTTCGCCCCCTTACAGCTATGTGGTTCAGAATGTTTACCGTCCCCAGGTTTATCTCCCTTCCATATCCCTGATAGGCGGTGGTGGAGTCTATAAAGCGGTCAATTATTACGATTTTCCCTTCCCTCAGGTCAGGAAATATTCTTTCCCACACAAGGCTTGACCTTGCCGCCTCAAAAAGTAAAAGCTCTGTGGTGGGGTCCATATGAAAATCCAGCAAAAGCCTCCTTATTTCTTCCGCAAGAGGGGTAGAGCCGGGGTCTCTGTATAGAGAAACCTTATAGCCCAGGCTTCTGAAGTGTTCATACAGCCTCTTAGCCTGCGTGCTCTTACCAGAGCCGTCTATGCCTTCAAAGGTTATGAGCATAGCTCTCTCCTTATCCTTCCTGAGAGGTTTGTCATTAGCTCGTAGGGTATTGTTCCTGCTAGCCTTGCCAGGTCCGTAAAGCTCTGATTCTCACCAACTATCTCCACCCAGTCCCCCACCTGTGCCTCTGTATCTGTGAGGTCTACCATGGTCATGTCCATGGTTATGTTTCCGAGAATTTTTACAGGCTTTCCCCTGAAAAAGAGGCTTGCCTTATTGGAAAGGCTCTTCATAAGTCCATCTGCGTAGCCGAAAGCAACAACACCCACCCTCGTGGGCTTCTGGGTTATAAAGGTCCTTGAATAGGATACGGGAAAACCCGCAGGAAGGTCTTTTACAGATATTATCCTCGCTCTGAGCTCAAGGGTGTGCTTTAGCTGCACCGGATAGTTCTGCATGGGCTTTTCTCCATAAAGGGCTAGCCCAACGCGTATATGAGTGGTAAAGGGAACACGGTAAACAACTCCCGCAGAGCTCTCCATATGCACATACCGGAGATTTCCATACTTCTTTACCACCTGAGCAAATCTCTCAATCTGGAGCCTTGAGAATTCTTCATCAAGGGGGCTTGAAAGGTGGCTCAGCACTCCTTCAACTCTACCGTCCCGGACAACCTCCTCAAGAAAACCAAGCCTTCCCATACCCGTGTCGTATTTTACCTGTATGGGCACATCTATGCCCTCAAGGGCTCTTAGGTGTTCCCTGTGGGACACCACAGGTGTTAAAGAGTAGTCCAGAAATGCCTTCTCCTCACCCTTCAGAACCCCGCCAAGCACGAGGATTTTTTTTCTGATGCCTGCCCTTCTTAGTTCTACACCCTCCTCAACACAGGCAACGGCAAGGGCTGAGACCCTCTCTAGCTTCTCAAGAACTGAACTCACCTGCAGTGCACCTATGCCGTAGGCATTGGCTTTCACAACCGCTATAAGAGGCTTATGGGAGAACTCAGACAGACTTTTGACATTTTCTGCAAGTTTTTTGCTGCTTATCTTCAGTTCTGCCCTCGGCATGCGGTTATTCTATTATCTCACAGCGTGCTATAATTTTTCTCATGGAACAGCCCTTCTACAATCCCTTTTTCTCTCTACTTAACTTTCTCTGGTTTTTCCTGCTTTTGGCCTTCCTTTTCATACCCTTCTGGAGGAGGTTTCTCCTTTCAAAGGCGAGGGAGGCTCTTATGAGGCAGCTTGAAGAGAAGAGGGGTAGCAGAGTTATAACCCTGATACACAGACAGGAAAGCCTGGGCTTTTTTGGCATTCCCATATTCAGATACATAAACATTGAAGACTCGGAGCAGGTCCTCAGGGCCATAAGGATGACTCCACCGGAAATGCCCATTGACCTTATAGTTCACACCCCTGGAGGTCTTGCCCTTGCGGCCACTCAGATTGCCAACGCCCTCGTAAGACACAGAGGTCCGGTAAGGGTTATAGTCCCCCACTACGCCATGTCAGGTGGGACCCTGCTGGCTCTTGCCTCAGATGAAATAATCATGGACCCAAACGCCGTGCTTGGACCTGTTGACCCTCAAATAGGTCAGATGCCTGCTGCGTCTATCCTTAAGGTCCTTCAGCAGAAGGAGCTAAAGGACATAGAAGACCAGACTCTTATAATGGCGGATATAGCTCAGAAGGCAATAGACCAGATGAAGTCATATCTGTTGTGGCTTCTTACTCAGAACGGCATGGAAGGAGAAAAGGCAAAGCGTATAGCTGAGGAGCTTGCCACGGGTAAATACACCCATGACTATCCTCTTACCGCCGAGTATCTGAAAAGCCTCGGTCTTAACGTGAGCACAGAAGTGCCAGAGGAAGTTTATGCCCTCATGGAGCTCTTTCCACAGCCCATGGGTTCTCAGGTGCCCTCTGTGCAGTATATACCCGTCCCATACAGGACAGGTCAGGGAGGAAGGCATTGAAAGTAAGGGTTGGAATAGTTGGCTGCGGTGTAGTGGGCACTGGAGTGGTAGAGCTTCTTCTGAAGAATTTAGAAACCATAAAGAAAAAGACAGGGATAGAACTTGAGCTTTCAAAGGTGGCAGACAGAGACTGGGAAAGACCAAGAGACTTTCATGTGCCAGAGAGGCTAAGGACAACTGATTACAGAGAAGTTCTTGAAAGCTCCCAGATAGTGGTGGAGCTTGTGGGTGGAAAGGGCTTTGCAAAGGAGCTTATAAAAGAATCTCTCATGGCGGGAAGGCATGTGGTTACTGCCAACAAGCACTTGCTGGCAGAAGAGGGAATTGAGCTTTTCAGACTTGCGGAGGAAAGAGGACTGCACATAGGCTTTGAAGCCTCTGTGGGTGGTGGCATACCCATAATAAAGGCGGTAAGGGAGTCCCTTGTAGGAAACAACATAAGGGCAATATACGGCATACTGAACGGAACCACCAACTACATCCTTACAAGAATGCTTCAGGAAGACGTGGACTTTGAAACAGCTCTGAAAGAAGCTCAGGAAAAGGGATACGCAGAGGCAAACCCTTCTCTTGACATAGACGGCTGGGACAGCGCCCACAAGATAGCCATACTCTCCTACATGGCCTTCGGTAGCTTTTTCCCCTTCTCAGAGGTATATGTGGAAGGTATCAGGCATGTGGACCTTCTGGACGTGGAGCTGGGCAGAGAGCTGGGATATACCCTGAAGCTCCTGGCCATAGCCAAAAGAAGGGAAGAAGGTCTTGAGGTAAGGGTTCACCCCACCTTCCTCCCAGAAGAGGAGCCCCTAGCAAAGGTCTCAGATGTTTTTAACGCCATAATGGTGGAAGGGGACTTTGTGGGCAAAACCATGTTTTATGGCAGGGGTGCAGGCTCGCATCCTACCGCGTCCGCGGTTGTTTCAGACATAGTGGACATTGCCTGCAGGCTTTCCCCGGGAATTAAATGCAGCTTCAGCATTGACTGGGAAAGGAGAAGCCTTCCGCTCACTGAAGATTTCTACAGCAGGTATTATCTCAGGTTTGATGTGCCAGATAGGCCCGGGGTTCTTGCAGGCATAGCAAGAGTGCTTGCAGACAACCATATAAGTATAGCCAGCGTCCTCCAGAAGGAAAAGGTCTGCAAACTGGCGGGAAGGGAAGGAGAGCACATAGTGCCTCTTGTAATACTGACGCACAAAGCCTACGAAAAGTCCATGCGCAGAGCCCTAAAGCAGGTGCAGGAACTTCCCGTGGTTATGGGCAAGCCAGTGCTCATAAGGGTTGAAGAGGAAGCAGAATGAGGCTCCTTGCACCATCCATACTCTCTGCAGATTTCTGGAGGCTTGGTGAGCAGGTAATGGCATGCGTGGAGGGTGGTGCGGACATAATACACTTTGATGTGATGGACGGGCACTTTGTGCCAAACATAACCTTTGGACCTGTGCTTTTAGAAAGCATAAAAAGGCACTGTCCTCTTCCTCTGGACGCTCATCTCATGATAGAAAATCCGGAGAGATACATACCCGACTTTGTAAAGGCTGGTGCTGACATGGTGAGTGTTCACGTGGAAAATACACCCCATATCCACAGAACCCTTGAGCTGATAAAGAGCCTTGGAGCAAAGGCGGGGGTGGTTATAAACCCGGGAACGCCCCTCTCTGCCCTGGAGGAGGTCCTTTATTACGTGGACTTTGTGCTTCTCATGTCCGTTAACCCAGGATTTGGAGGACAGAAGTTCATTCAGAGGTCCATACAGAGGCTAAGGAGGCTCAGAGCAATGGCGGAGGAAATAAATCCCTCTGTCCTCATTGAAATAGATGGAGGCATAAAGGAAGATAATATACTGGAGGTTGCACAAGCTGGTGCAGACATTCTAGTTGTTGGTTCTGGCATATTTCATACGGAAGACGTAAGGGTTCAGACGAGGAAATTAAAAGAGCTGCTCATCTCTTCAGAGGCACTGTAAACCTCTGCAGGTCAAAGACATTAAAGGTAAGAAAAACTTCCTTCAGATACTTTTGCCTTGTTCCGTCGTATATGTCTCTCAGGAGAAGGCCAAAGCTCCAGCATGCACCCCTGTATTCCATGCCTGCCTGCCTCTGAAGGTCTTTGTTTATCCTGTTATCCCTTATCAGCCCGAGTGTAATGTTTGCCTTTCTGTAAAGTGCAGAAGCAGACAGACTATACTGGTCGTTGACCCTGGTGCCATCATAATTTTTTTCAAGGGTTCTACCCAGAGTTATGCTCTTACCTTCACCGCTGAGGGTAAGGGAGCCTATAGTTTTTAGGAGACGTCCATGAACCGGGTCATAGACGCTGTCTGAAGAAAGCCTGAGCCAGTCTAAAGGATAAAGCCACAGGATTGCTCTTACAGGAAGAAGATTTTCCCTGACCTCCTGCCCTGCATATGTAAACCTGCCAAGGTGGTTATATCCTCCTTCAAGGAAGAGTGTGTAGAGAATCCTTTCCGCATAATAGCCATGACTCCTCAGAGTGTAGGACAGGAGGCTCTCCCTGTCTATGCTGTCCAGTCTGTCAAACCTTGGATTATTAAAGCTTTTAGGCCTGTAGGAATAGGAAAATTCAAGGATGTTCTTGAATTGGAAACCTCTCAAGTTAAAGTTGAAAAAGTAGGGTAGCCTTTCTCTGTAGCGTAGGGAGCCAACCACGCTCTTGTCTTTAAAATCCTCCCCCCTTACATCCAGGTAGAAGAGGTTTTCCAGAGTGAGAGTTGAAAGCAGGTTAAGACCCAGAAGCTCCTTGGGTATGGAAAGCTCCGGAAAGAGAAGAAGCCTGTGAGCCCTCATACCCTCCTCCCTGTAAAAGTTTGTGTAGGAGGCGCTCAGGTTGAAGTATATGTGAGGAAGTAATTGGCTTTCTTTAAGATAAAAGCCCATCTCCGGCAACCTCTGAAGAGTTTGTCTGTTGCTGGGTGAGGTAGTATCGTAAAACCTTTTCAAATCAAAGGTAAAGAGAAAGCTCTCCCACTCCCTTCTGTAGCTGATATAGGAAGTAAGGTAGGGAACCGTCCTCTCCCTTGTTGTAAAGTAAACATCTTGCATAAAGTAGGGGTCAGACAGGAGGTCAACTCCCGCCTTCAGGTTTCCCAGGTCAACTTCTCCCCTTATCCTGTATCGATTCTCTCTAAAGGTAGATAGGTCTCTGCCCTGCCACCATTTACCGGGAGGTGTTGGTTCTCTGTAGAAGGAAAGATTTGTATTAAGGTCAAGCTCTTTTCTGAGAGACTGGCGGTATTCAAGGGAAAGTCCCTTTGCCTGTCTGTTTCTGAAATCAAATGTCAGGGTCATATCTTTATTCTTTGATATAGCCCAGTATATAGGCTGCTGATATATGAAGGTGTTGTATGTATTTGAGCCTATGGTGGGGGGCAGAAGCCCTGACCTTCTATCTCCCACAGGAAACAAACTTACGGGAAGGTAGGCAATGGGAATTCTGAAAAGCCTGAGACTGTTGTTCTTGCTGAAAACATAGCGTGGTGATATGCTGGCCCTTGAAAAGCATAGGTTCATCTCTCTTCTGTCAGGAGGACATGTGGTTATTGAACCCTCTTCTACAGAATACAGCTCACCTTCCTTGTCCACCCTCTTTGCTGTGAAATTGAACTTTTCAAACCTGCCCTCTGCATCAAGAAAGTATCCCACATCTCTCTCAAGGTCAAGAAGCGCCTCCTTCCCTCTAACTTCAAGCCTCCCATCTGCAGACTTTATGTAGACATTATCCCTGGCGTAAACCACCCTCTTCTGAGGGTCGTAAGTCATGAAATCTGCCCTTATGTAGTATTCTCTGTAGTAAGCCTCCACATCCCCCGTTGCCCTGAAAGTTCCATCTGGCAATCTTTCAAGACTTTGAGAGAGAACTTCAAGAGAAAAGGAGTAGGAAAAGAAAAGGAAGAAGAGAAGGAAAAGGAGCATATAGATATTTTATTTTACTCTTTGAGCGCTTCCTCCGGAGACTTCGCCCTCTGCAGTATCTTTACCACAACCCATCTCTTGGTCTTTGAAAGAGGCCTCGTTTCCCTTATTACCACAAGGTCCCCTGTCCTGCACTGGTTATTGGGGTCATGGGCATGGTATTTCTTGCTTTTTATTATGTGCTTTTTGTAAAGAGGGTGAGCTTCTTTTCTGTCCACTTTGACTACCACAGTTTTATCCATCTTGTCGCTTACCACATAACCCACAAGCTCTTTTCTCTTCAGATGCCATGGCTTTTCCATCATGCTTCACCTCTCAGCTGTTTTTCCCTTATGAGGGTGAGGACCCTTGCAAGGTCCCTTCTGGTATTCCTTATCTGCATGGGGTTGGGAAGCCCCTCTATCTTTTTTTTGAACCTCAGTCTGAGAAGCTCTTTTCTGAGCTCCTCTTCTTTTTTCAGGAGGTCCTGAAGGCTTAGTTTCCTGAGCTCTTCCACCTTCATCACTTTATACCTCCAGCCCTTACAAGTCTTGTCTTTATAGGAAGCTTTGCATCCACAAGTCTGTGAGCTTCCTCCGCAACCTCTTCCGGAACTCCAGAAAATTCATACAGTATCCTCCCCGGTCTTACAACGGCCACAAAACCTTCAGGGTCACCCTTTCCACCACCCATACGAACCTCATTGGGTTTTTTGGTGTAGGGTTTGTCCGGGAATACCTGTATCCATACCTTTGCACCCTTTCTTAGAGCCCTCACGAGAGCTATCCTTCCAGCCTCTATCTGCCTCTGGGTGAGCCAGCAGGACTCAAGGGCCTGTATTCCATACTCACCAAAAGAGACCCTGTTGCCTCTCAGGGCCTTTCCTTTCAGCGTTCCTCTCTGTGTTTTTCTAAACTTTGTCTTCTTTGGAGCAAGAAAAGACATGTTTAAACCTCCTTCTCAGCCTTTTTCAGGTCCTCTTCTATCTTCTTTACTATTTCCTCTTTACCGCCCTTAAGCACATCTCCCTTGTATATCCACACCTTTATTCCAAGCACGCCATACTTTGTCTGAGCTACCGCATATCCGTAATCTATGTCTGCTCTGAGGGTCTGAAGGGGCATCCTTCCCACAAGGAACCATTCAGCCCTCGCCAGCTCAGCACCCCCAATACGACCTTTAACCTGTACCTTGACACCCTTTGCCCCAGCCTTGAAGGCGTTGTCTATTGCCCTCTTCATAGCCCTTCTGTGAGACACCCTTCTTTCTATCTGAAGTGCAATCTCTTCCGCCACAAGCTGGGCATCTAGCTCTGGCACCCGGACTTCATCCACCGTTATAACCACATCCTTACCCCTTGTTATATACTCTATGTCTTTTTTGAGCTGTTCTACCTCTGCCCCTTTCCTTCCTATTATGATACCTGGCCTTGAGGCGAGGACTCTCACCTTTACCTTGTCTGCCATCCTTTCCACAACCACCTTGGATATGCCGGCAGAGGCATATCTCTTCTTTATGTATTCCTTTATCCTTATGTCCTCATGTAGCAGCTGTGTGTAATCCCTTTTGCCTGCAAACCATTTGGAGTTCCAGTCCCTTATAACTCCCACTCTGAAGCCTATGGGATGAGTTTTTTGACCCATTATTCTTCCTCCTTTTCCTGAAGCACAAGGGTTATGTGAGAGGTTCTCTTTCTGAGCATGGTTGCCCTTCCATGAGCCCTTGGCATCCACTTTTTATACATGGGGCCCTCATCGGCAACCGCCTTTTGAATGTAAAGCTTTTCAAGGTCCATACCCTTCTGCTCAGCATTGGCCAGAGCACTCTTGAGAATTCCTTCCACTATCCTTGCAGACTTTTTTGGTATGAACCTGAGCTGATACAGAGCTTCTCCTGCCTTCATACCCTGAATGATTCTGAGCACCTGCCTCGCCTTTGTGGGTGAAACCCTGGCATACCTCAAAACTGCCCTTGCTTCCATCTTTTCACCTCACTTCTTCTTTGTAGCCTTTGCAGACTTTTCTGGATGGCCCTTAAAAGTTCTTGTGGGTGCAAACTCACCCAGCTTATGTCCCACCATATCAGAGGTTATGTAAACGGGCACAAAGGTCTTCCCATTGTGAACTGCTATGGTGTGTCCCACAAACTCAGGTATTATGGTGGTATCCCTGCTGTAGGTCTTTATAACTTTCCTGTCACCCGTCTGGTTCATCTTCCTTATTCTTGCCCAGAGCTTTGGGTCAACCCATGCCTTTTTGTTAACAAGCCTTCTGTATTCATTCCAGACCTGCTGATACTTTTCGAGGGCCTTCTGGTAAAGCTCGGGAGTGTGCTGAACAGCTCTCACCTTTTTGTATATCCTCTGGGTCTTCTTGTGGAGCTTGAGAAAGCTCTCAAGGTCCTCAATGAGCCTGTTCCTCTTGTTCCATGCACCCTTAAAACCCATTATTTCACACCTCCTCTGAGAGGCTTGCCCTTTCTTAAGACCAGTATGAAGTTGTCAGAATACTTCTTACCTCTTCTTGTCTTGTAGCCCTTTGTCTTCCAGCCCCAAGGTGATTCGGGGTGTTTACCCTTCGTTTTTCCTTCACCACCACCATGAGGATGGTCCACCGGGTTGGTGGCAGTTCCCCTCACTTTTGGCCTCCAGCCCAGCCATCTGTATCTTCCAGCCTTTCCGTATTTTACGAGCTCATGCTCCGCAAGACCTACCACACCAACGGTGGCCATGCATCTCTGATGAACAAGCCTTATCTCGCCAGAGGGCATTCTGAGCTGCACATAGTCCCCCACCTTACCCAGTATCTGGGCAGACATGCCGGCAGACCTTGCTATCTGACCACCCTTTCCGGGATGGAGCTCCACATTGTGAACAACCGTTCCCACAGGCATATACTTGAGAGGGAGTGCGTTGCCCACCTTTATCTCTGGAAGCTCCTTTCCGGCTTCCGCATCCTCGTAAGATATGGACAGGACGCTGTCGCCTACCCTGAGACCCTCAGGCCAGAGAATGTATCTCTTTTCACCGTCCGCATACTGGAGCAAGGCTATGCGTGCAGACCTGTTGGGATCGTATTCTATGGCAACCACCTTTGCAGGAACAAGGCTTTTATCCCTCTTGAAGTCGATGAGCCTGTATCTCCTCTTGTTGCCACCTCCCCTGCCCCTTGAAGTTATCTTGCCCTGCTGACGGGACCTTCCCTTAGCCCTGTGCCAGTGGACTATAAGGGACTTTTCCGGCTCTGATTTTGTGACCTCAGAAAAGTCGTAAAGAACCGCATGTCTCTGTCCATTGGTAACAGGTTTTAACTTCCTTACACCCATTTTTACACTCCTGTCAGGTCTATTTCCTTATCAGGCGGTATGGTAACTATGGCCTTCTTATAAGCCCTTGTATAACCATACCTCCTGAACTTTCCTATGACTCTTTTCTTCCTTGGCTTTACTATTATGGTGTTTACCTTAACAACTTTTACCCCAAAGAGCTTTTCTATGGCATGCCTTATTTCGTGCTTTGTGGCATCCATAGCCACTTCAAAGGTGTATTTTTTGTGGTCTTCCATGAGTCTGTTGCTTTTCTCCGTTATTATGGGTCTTATGATGACTTCCTCTGGCCTTTTCATGATGCCAACCTCTCATAAATCTTTTCCAGGGACTGAGCGGTAAGCAAAAGCTTGTCCGCCCAGAGCATGTCGTAAACATTCAGACCCTCAACGGGCAGAACCCTCACATAGGGCAGGTTTCTGAAGGATTTGTAAGCAACTTCCTCCTTCTGTGGCAGCACCACCAGCACCTTTTCTCCATCTATGCCGAGCTTTTTCAGAAGCTCTACCGCCTTTTTAGTCCTTGGCACATCTCCGAGGTCAAGGCTATCCACCACCAGCAGGTTGTTCTCCTTTGCCTTCAGACTGAGAGCCATTTTGAGCCCCAGTCTTCTCACCTTTTTGGGAAGAGCGTAGTAGTAATCTCTGGGCTTTGGTCCGTGGGCCACACCACCACCAACGAATATGTTTGCACCCCTGTCTCCGTGCCTCGCATTACCTGTGCCCTTCTGGGGAAGAAGTTTCCTCCCGCTGTAGGCCACTTCACCCCTTGTCTTCGTGCTGTGTGTTCCCTGTCTTCTGCTGGCAAGTTGCCACTTTACCACTTCCCACAGCACATGCCTGTTAACTTCCACACCAAAGACTTCAGGCTTTAGCTCCATCTGAAGCACCTTCATGAGACCTCTCCTTTCACAAGGCTTTCCGTCATACCCTTTATCCTGTTAAGCTTGAGCCTCTGAGACCTTCTGTTTGCTATGGTGCTTTTCTCCACAAAGACCACTCCTCCATTGGGTCCGGGCACCGAACCCTTTACCACAAGAGCGTTGTGCTCAGGCAGAACATCAAGCACCAGCAGGGACTGCACCCTTATGGGCTCGTTGCCCCAGTGTCCAGCCATCCTCTTACTCTTCCACACCCTACCAGGGTCTGACCTGTTTCCTATGGAACCAACTGCCCTGTGATATCTGTGTCCATGGGATTTGGGAAAACCGCCAAAGTCCCATCTTTTCATGGTGCCGGCAAAGCCTCTTCCTTTGCTCCTGCCAACCACATCCACAAGGTCCCCAGGTTGAAATACTTCCTCCACTCTTAACTCCTGACCCACCTGGTATTCTCCAACAGATTCAACCCTGAATTCTTTCAGTCTTCTCAGGATTTTGCCAGCCTTTTTGAGGTGTCCCAGCTCTGGCTTTGTAAGATGCTTTTCACCATCCTCAAAGGCACCCACCTGAAGGGCGCTGTATCCATCCTTCTCTTGAGTCTTTATGGCAGTGATGTAGTTGGGCTTTATCTCTATGACCGTGGCAGGCACGGCTGTGCCATCCTTGAGAAAAACTCTTGTCATTCCCGCCTTTTTACCTATAAGACCTATCGCCATGGCTATCTCCCTATTATTAGCTCCACATCAACCCCTGCCGGAAGGGTTAAATCTCTCAGAGACTCAATTGTCTGAGAGGTTGCCCTGGTTATGTCCAGTATCCTTCTGTGCTCTCTCATTTCAAAGTGCTCTCTTGACTGGTCAAACTTGTGAGGAGACCTGAGCACCACCCACCTTCTTTTTCTCACCGGAAGAGGTATGGGACCCTTCACCACACCACCTGTCCTCTTGACAGTATCTATTATCTGTTTCACATACTGGTCAAGAAGCCTGTGGTCATAGGACCTGAGTTTTATCCTTATAAGTTCCTGCTCCATAGCTTTCCCTCACTCAATAATCTTAGTGACCACACCAGCACCCACAGTCCTTCCACCCTCTCTTATGGCAAACCTGAGCTGCTCCTCCATAGCCACAGGCTTGACTAGCTCCACCTCTATCTCCACATTGTCACCCGGCATCACCATCTCCTGACCCTCAGGAAGTTTTACCACCGTCCCAGTCACATCAGCCGTCCTGAAGTAAAACTGTGGCCTGTAGTTGAGGAAAAAGGGTGTATGCCTTCCACCTTCCTCCTTGCTAAGCACGTATACCTGCGCCCTGAACTTCCTGTGAGGCTTGACTGTCCCAGGCTTCGCCAACACCTGCCCCCTCTCCACATCGTCCTTGCCCACTCCCCTCAGCAGCACTCCCACGTTGTCCCCCGGTAGCGCCTCATCAAGTATCTTCCTGAACATCTCTATGGATGTGGCCACTGTCTTGAGTGGCTCCTCTCTCAGCCCCACTATCTCCACTTCCTCTCCCGGCTTTAATACCCCTCTCTCCACTCTCCCAGTCACCACTGTTCCACGCCCTGATATGGTAAACACGTCCTCTATGGGCATGAGGAAGGGTTTGTCCGCTTCCCTCTGTGGCGTGGGTATATACTGGTCCAGTGCATTCATAAGTTCTACTATGGCGTTGCACCACTGGTCTGGTTTGCCCGCGTCAAGCTCCTGAAGTGCTCCAAGAGCTGAACCACGAATCACTGGCACTTCATCCCCAGGAAATTCATACTTGGAAAGAAGTTCCCTTACTTCAAGTTCTACAAGGTCAAGTAGCTCTGGGTCGTCTACCATGTCGCACTTGTTCATAAAGACTACTATGTATGGCACGTTCACCTGACGGGCTAGCAATACGTGTTCTCTTGTCTGGGGCATGGGTCCGTCTGCTGCTGATACCACCAGTATTGCCCCGTCCATCTGTGCTGCTCCTGTTATCATGTTCTTTATGTAGTCTGCGTGTCCAGGACAGTCCACGTGGGCATAGTGCCTCTTGGGTGTCTCGTATTCTACGTGTGTGATGTTTATGGTTATTCCCCTTTCCTTCTCTTCTGGTGCCTTGTCTATCTCCTCATACCTCATGCACTTTGCCTTTCCTCCTGGCATGACCCCTGCTGCAAGCACACAGGTTATGGCTGAGGTGAGTGTAGACTTTCCGTGGTCCACGTGCCCTATGGTGCCCACGTTCACATGCTCCTTTTCCCTTACAAACTTCTCCTTTGCCATCGCCTTACCTCCTTATTTTGCTGCTAAGGTTCTTTCCCCAACTATCTGCTCTGCTATGCTCTGGGGAACCTCATCGTAATGAGAAAATTTCATTATAAAGGTTCCTCTTCCCTGTGTCAAGCTCCTGAGTGTGGTGGCATAACCAAACATCTCCGCAAGGGGCACGTATGCCCTTATGGCGGTTATTATGCCCTTGTTTTCCATACCCATGATTTTGCCGCGTCTTGAGTTGAGGTCTCCTATCACATCACCCACATAATCCTCAGGTGTTTCCACTTCCACTTCCATTATGGGCTCAAGAAGAACAAGCCCCGCCTTCCTTGAAGCTTCTTTGAAGGCGAGAGAGCCAGCAATCTTGAAGGCCATCTCTGAAGAGTCCACCTCGTGGTAGGAACCATCAAAGAGTTTGACCTTTACGTCCACCACTGGATAACCAGCAAGCACACCGTTCTGCATGGCCTCTTTTACGCCTTCTTCTACCGCAGGAATAAACTCCTTGGGTATTATTCCACCCACTATGGCGTTTTCAAAGATAAAGCCCTGACCCCTTTCAAGGGGTTCTATTTCTATGACTGCATGTCCATACTGACCCCTACCACCCGTCTGACGTATGAACTTACCC
The DNA here is from genome assembly GCF_046159715.1 of Pampinifervens navoyensis. Lineage (NCBI taxonomy): Bacteria > Pseudomonadati > Aquificota > Aquificia > Aquificales > Aquificaceae > Pampinifervens > Pampinifervens navoyensis. Next base: position 250,681 of record NZ_JBJXCT010000001.1, on the reverse strand, counting down.
TCCGCCACCGCCTTACCCTTTATGGTCTCCTTGTAGGCAACCTGAGGCTTGCCTACGTTTACCTCAATACCGTATTCTCTCTTCATTCTGTCCACTATTATCTCAAGGTGAAGCTCTCCCATACCATGTATGAGGGTCTGGCCAGTTTCCGGGTCTGCGCTTGCCTTGAAGGTGGGGTCTTCCTTCATAAACTTGTTTAGCACCTGAGACAGTTTTTCCTGGTCTTTCTTTGTTTTGGGCTCTATTGCCATAGATATAACAGGCTCTGGGAACTCTAACTTTTCAAGAAGTATGGGATGCTTTTCATCGCAGAGGGTGTCTCCAGTTGCCGCGTCCATTCCCACAGCAGCCACTATTTCACCAGCGGAGACTTCCTGCACATCTTCCCTTGAGTTGGCGTGCATGAGAAGAAGCCTTCCCACCCTTTCCTTCTTGTCCTTGGTGGCGTTGTAAACATAAGAACCTGCTGTGACCTTTCCAGAGAATACCCTGAAGTAGGTGAGCTGACCTGCGTATGGGTCGCTCATTACCTTGAAGGCATAGGCACAGAAAGGCTCTTCATCAAGAGGTTTTCTTTCCTCTTCCTCTGAGGTTTTTGGGTTTATTCCGCGCACAGGTGGAACATCAAGGGGAGAGGGCAGGTAATCCAGAACTGCGTCCAGAAGGGGCTGAACACCCTTGTTCTTGAAGGCTGAACCGCAGAGGACTGGAACGAGCTCCTTGTTTATGGTTGCCTTCCTGAGGACCCTCTTGAGGTCCTGTGTGGGTATTTCCTCTCCCTCAAGGTATCTCATCATGAGCTCATCGTCCTTTTCCACGATAGCCTCCACCATCTTTGCACGCCATTCCTGAGCCCTGTCAGCATACTCTGAAGGAATATCCACCACCTCATACTTTGCACCCAGGGTCTCCTCAAGCCAGATTATGGCCTTCATGTCCATGAGGTCCACCACGCCCTTAAACTGGTCCTCGGCACCTATGGGTATCTGGACTGCCACCGGCTTTATGCTGAGCTTTTTCTCTATCTCGTTGAAAACCCTGTAGAAGTCTGCACCCAGTCTGTCCAGCTTGTTTATAAAGGCGATTCTGGGAACACCAAACCTGTCTGCCCACCTCCAGTTTGCCTCCGACTGGGGCTGGACACCTTCCACCGCTGAGAAGATGAAGATTATGCCATCCAGCACCTTCATGGAACGGACCACTTCCACCGAGAAGTCTACGTGCCCTGGCGTGTCTATGATGTTTATCTGATGGTCCTTCCAGTAGCAGGCGGTGGTTGCGGCGGTTATGGTTATGCCCCTTTCCCTCTCCTGAGGCATCCAGTCCATTGTGGCAGCACCCTCGTGCACCTCACCTATCTTGTAAGTTTTGCCCGTGTAATAGAGTATCCTTTCCGTAGTTGTGGTTTTACCTGCGTCTATGTGAGCCACTATTCCTATGTTCCTGAGCCTTTCTATGGGAACAAGCCTTGCCATGGGAACCTCCTTACCATCTGAAATGTGCAAAGACCTTGTTGGCCTCTGCCATCTTGTGGGTGTCTTCCTTTTTCTTTATGGCGCCACCCTTTTCCTGAAGAGCATCAAGAAGCTCAGCTTTTAGCCTTTCCACCATTGTGTAGCTTCCCCTGTGTTTTGACCTCTCCCTTGCAGACTGAACGAGCCACTTGAGGGCAAGGCTTACCTGTCTGCGGGGTGGAACCTCCACGGGAACCTGGTAGGTGGCACCACCTACCCTTCTGGGACGCACTTCAAACTCTGGTTTTAACTTTTCCACCACCTTGTGAAGTAGCTCAACAGGATGCATGTTGACCTCTTTTGCTGCAGATTCAAGGGCGTTGTAGACTATCCACTCCGCCACAGACTTTTTGCCGCTTTCCATTACCTTGTTAATCAGCTTGTGGACTACAACATCCCCGTATTTGGGGTCTGGCGCTATCTCTCTTGCAGGAACTGGACCTTTCCTTGGCATTACTTCTTACCTCCCTTTGCCTGAGCCTGTTGACCGGGTTTTGGCCTCTTGGCTCCATACTTTGACCTTGATTGTCTCCTGTTTGCCACTCCGGCAGTATCCAGGGCACCTCTCACCACCTTGTATCTTACTCCGGGCAGGTCCTTTACCCTTCCACCCCTCACAAGAACAAGAGAGTGCTCCTGAAGGTTGTGTCCCTCACCCGGTATGTAGGCAGTAACCTCAATGCCGTTTGATAGTCTGACCCTGGTAACCTTTCTCAGGGCTGAGTTGGGCTTTTTGGGGGTTACCGTGTAAACCCTCACGCAGACTCCTCTCTTCTGAGGGTTGCCCTGAAGTGCGGGGGCCTTGCTCTTCTTTTTTCTCGCTTCCCTACCTTGCTTCACAAGCTGGTTTATGGTAGGCATACCTGAAACCTCCTAAGCCAATTATTATAGCACATCTTTCAAAACTTTTGCCTTCTCTTCTTCAAGCACCTCTACCTCTGCATATTCCCACAGACCTGTTCCTGCAGGTATGAGGTTTCCTATTATCACGTTTTCCTTTATACCTCTCAGGTCGTCCACCTTCCCTTCGCAGGCAGCATCTGTGAGGACCTTTGTGGTTTCCTGGAAGGAGGCTGAAGATATCCAGCTTCTGGAAGTAAGGGCTGCCTTTGATATGCCCACGAGGATGGGCTCCGCCTTTGGTATCTTGCCTCCTTCCTCCCTTATTCTCTCTATCTCTTGCTGAAGCTCTTCCACTTCCACTTCCTCGTTCATTAGAAATCTGCTGTCGCCCGGGTCCACTATGCGTCTGCGTCTGAGCATCTGGCGTATGATTATCTCAAAGTGCTTGTCGTTTATGTCCACTCCCTGAAGCCTGTAAACCATCTGAACCTCTTTCAGGAGAAACCTCTGAAGCTCCTCCACGCCCTTTATCCTGAGTATTTCCTCTGGGACAGGTGTTCCATCGGTAAGTGGGTCTCCGGCGTTTACAAGGTCTCCATTCTTCACGAGAAGATGTTTACCCTTGGGCACAAAGTATTCCTTCTGAAGACCAGTTTCCCTGTTATAAACCACAACCCTGTAACCCCTTCCCTTTATCCGGACCTGTCCTTCTATCTCTGCCTCTATGCGGTCTGTTATCTTCGTTCCCTTCTGCACATACTGTCCGTGGCTCACAAGGATGTATTCGTCCTTCTTTATGTCATACTTTCTTGTCTCGCCGGTTCTGGGGTTAAAGACTATAACCTCGTCTGCATCCTCAAAGATTCTCACAATGCCGTCAATCTCCGTCAGGATAGCGGGGTTTTTGGGCCTTCTTGCCTCAAAGAGCTCCTCAACTCTGGGAAGACCTCCCACTATGTCTCGCACCTTTGCCATTTCCTTTGGAATGCGTGCCAGCACATCTCCTGGCTGAACCATGTAGTCTTTAACCACATAATACTTGTGCTGTATCTCTGTTCCCTCAGACTCACTGCAGGTTGGACATACCACCCATTCAAAACTTACCCTCTCTGCAGGCACGTTGAGTATGGAGTTGACTGGAAGGTCGTAGGAAACCTCTCTTCCATCCTCTGTGTGGACCACTATCTTTGGCGTGTGGAGCATAGCATCTTTGGGTCTCGTGAAGGAGACTATGGTGGAGGTTTTGCCGGTAAGGGGGTCTCTCTCTTCCTTTACTGTTATGTCAAGGGCTATGTCCTTGAACTCAACCCTTCCAGGTTCCTCTGCGATTATGAAGGTGTTGAAGGGGTCCCACTCTGCAAGGAGGGTATTTTCTGAGACTTCTTTTCCTTCTTCCGCAAGTATGCTGGCTCCGTATGGCACCGCGTGACGCTCCACCATCCTTCCCTCGGAGTCCAGTATACCTATTGCACCATCCTTGGATATGTTTATCCTCTTTCCTTCTCTGTTGGTTATGAGCCTTATGTTGTAATATCTGACCACTCCTGCCTTCTCGTTGAAGAGTTCACCCTTCACCCTCTCAGCTACGGCGGCACCACCTATGTGGAAGGTTCTCATGGTAAGCTGTGTTCCTGGCTCTCCTATGGACTGGGCTGCTATTATTCCCACCGCCTCACCCACGTCCACCAGCTTCCTCTGGGAAAGGTCCCATCCGTAGCACATGGCACATATGCCATGCTGGGACTCACAGGTGAGGGAAGACCTGACCATAACCCTTTCTATTCCTGCATGCACTATCCTGTCCGCAAGCTCCTCGTCCACAATTTGGTTCCTCTGGGCTATCGCCTCACCCGTGTAAGGGTCAAACACATCCTCTGCAAGGGTCCTACCTATTATCCTGTCCTTGAGGGATACCTTTTCTTCACCCCCCTCCACTATGGGCTCCATAACTATGCCCCTGTATGTTCCACAGTCTTTCTCCACTATGGTTATGTCCTGTGCCACATCCACAAGCCTTCTTGTAAGGTATCCTGCAAAGGCGGTCTTGAGTGCAGTATCTGCAAGGCCCTTTCTGGCTCCGTAGGTGGAGATGAAGTATTCAAGCACGGAAAGGCCCTCTCTGAAGTTGGATACAATTGGTGTCTCTATGAACTCTCCCGTATGCTTTGCCATGAGGCCCCTCATGGCAGCAAGCTGTCTTATCTGGTCCCTGTTTCCACGGGCTCCAGAGTTTGCCATCATGTATATGGGGTTGAATATGCCCGTGTATACCTTTTCCCCCTCTCTTCTCGTGCTTTTTTCTATCTCCTCAAACATAGCCTTTGAGACCCTGTCCGTTATCTCAGACCAGAGGTCAATTATCCTGTTATAGCGCTCCTTTGCAGTTATTATGCCGTTCCTGTGAAGCTCTGCGATTTCGTCTGTCTGTTCAAAAGCCTGAGAGAGAACCTCCTTCTTTACACCCGGAATCTGAAGGTCTTCAACACCTATGGATACCGCAGCCCTCGTGGCAATGTTATAGCCGAGCTCTTTCAGATCATCGAGGAACCTGGCGGTTCTTTCAGTACCGTATCTGTTGTATATGCTTGCTATGAGCTTGGAGACCTTTTTCTTGTCCATGGGCTCGTTTACAAAGGGATGTCCTTCTGGTAGTATGCTGTTGAAGAGAACCCTACCAGGGGTTGTCTCGACAAGCTTTCCATCCTCAAGCCTGAGTTTTATGCGGGCGTGCATGTCCACTCTCTTGTTTTCAAGAGCAAGAAGCACCTCCTCTCTGCTGAAGAAAAGCTTGCCCTCACCCTTCACTCCAGATATCTCCTGAGTCATGTAGTAAACGCCCAGTATCATATCCTGAGAGGGCATGGTTATGGGCTTGCCATGTGCTGGGGAGAGTATGTTCTGGGTGGAGAGCATAAGAATGTAGGCTTCAAGCTGTGCTGTAATCCCCAGAGGAACATGCACCGCCATCTGGTCCCCATCAAAGTCCGCATTAAAGGGAGGACACACTAGAGGATGAAGTTGTATGGCTTTTCCATCCACAAGGACTGGCTCAAAGGCCTGTATGGACATTCTGTGAAGGGTTGGTGCACGGTTAAGGAGAACTGGATGCTGTTTTACCACTTCCTCCAGGCACTCCCAGACCTCTGGCGTCTTCTGGTCCACAAGCTTCTTGGCGTTCTTTATGGAAGTTGCGTAGCCCTTTTCCTCAAGCCTTCTGTAAACAAAGGGCTTGAAGAGCTCAAGGGCCATTATTCTGGGGAGACCGCACTGGTGCATCTTGAGCTCTGGACCTACCACTATGACGCTTCTTCCCGAGTAGTCAACCCTTTTACCAAGCAGGTTCTGCCTGAAGCGCCCCTGCTTACCCCTCAGGTAATCTGATAGGGACTTGAGAGCCCTTCCGTTCTGGGTAACGACCCTTCCACGCTTTCCGTTGTCAATGAGGGCGGAGACCACCTCCTGAAGCATCCTCTTTTCGTTCCTTATGATTATCTCGGGTGCATCAAGCTCTATGAGCCTCCTTAACCTGTTGTTGCGGTTTATGATTCTTCTGTAGAGGTCATTGAGGTCCGATGTGGCAAAACGCCCGCCATCAAGGGCAACCAGTGGTCTGAGCTCTGGTGGAAGAACAGGGAGCACCTCAAGTATCATCCACTCTGGCCTGCTACCGCTCTTTATAAAGTCCTCCACAAGCTTGAGGACCCTCAGTATCTTTTTTACCTTTGATTCTGAAACCTCTTTCAGGACCGCGCTCCTTATGTCACCCTTTATCTTCTCAAATACAGGGAGGTCCTTTTTCTTTTGACGGAGTTTTTCATAATAGGACTGAATAGCCTCTCTTCCCGTCATGAAGCCCTCTGCAGGCTCCTGAGAAAGGCTACCGCTTTCAGGGTCAAGGTAAAGCTTTTCGCATATGATATTATGCAGAACCTCATTGAGCGCCATACCCTCGGGAGCCTTGATGTCTGCACCATACAGGCTCAGGTCTTCCGCCAGCACCCTGACCATACGCTCGTAAAGCTTTCTGTACCTGTTAAAGAGCTCCTCTGAAAGGTCCTCATAACCCAGACTGTAGGGCCTTATCTCCTCCCTGAGCTTCTTTGCATAGGTTTCAAGGTCAAGGGAAGAAAGAATTTTCTTTATTATTTCAGCACCCATACCCCCTTCATACTTGTGCTCCAGGCTTGTTGCAAACTCGGCGTTGTAAGTATCCTCATCCACCACATGGAGCCGGACAAACCTCGTGTTGCCCATATCATCCTTTAGGGGAAGGGTATCTTCCTGCTGGGCAAAGGCCCTTTCTTCTTCCTCGTTCATGGGATACTCTATAACCAGATAGGACTCAAAGTAGATAACCCTTTCCACATCCCTTACAGAAAGACCCATTAGGGTGGCTATTTTTGAGGGTGTGCTTTTGAGAAACCATATGTGGGCTACAGGTGCAGCAAGGTCTATGTGTCCGAATCTCTTCCTCCTTACGTAGGATTTTGTAACCTCAACACCGCATCTGTCGCATATAGTGCCCTCAAAACGCTTGCCCCTGTATTTTCCACACAGGCACTCGTAATCCTTTATTGGACCGAATATCTTGGCACAGAATAGTCCATCCTTTTCAGGCTTGTGGGTTCTGTAGTTTATGGTTTCTGGCTTTTTCACCTCCCCATAGCTCCAGCTCCTTATCTCCTCAGGAGAGGCGAGCATGAGCTTTATTCTTTCAAAGGGGAGAAGTCCTTTCCTCATGGTTGTTCCTCCTCAACTTCTATCTGGTCACAGGGCATTACTGCCCCGTTCTCACACCTCACATCCAGCCCGAGGGCTTTCAGCTCACGCACAAGCACTCTGAAGGACTCCGGCACTCCTGGCTGGTATATGTATCTGCCCTTTACTATGGACTCGTAGACCTTTGTCCTTCCCTCTATATCGTCGGATTTGACGGTAAGCATCTCCTGGAGGGTATGTGCTGCACCGTGTGCCTCAAGAGCCCACACCTCCATCTCTCCAAGTCTCTGACCACCAAACTGGGCTCTACCACCGAGAGGCTGCTGGGTCACCAGCGAGTAGGGTCCCGTGCTTCTTGCATGTATCTTGTCGTCCACCATATGAATGAGCTTGAGCATGTGCATGTATCCAACGGTGACCCTCATGTCAAAAGGCTCTCCAGTCCTTCCATCGTAGAGCACTGTCTTGCCATCTTCAGGAAGACCTGCCATCCTGAGGAGCTCCCTTATGTGCTCCTCGCTTGCACCCTCAAAGGCGGAGGTTGCCATGGGCACGCCCCTTTCTGCATAGAGGTTAATAACCTCCTCAAAGCTCTCTTCCTCCAGACCTTGCAGAAATTCTTCCACATACTTCTGGTTTTCACCCTTCACATCACCCACTGCGTAAATCTCCTTGAGAAAGTCTATGAGCTCCTGTTTCTCTGCACCCTCTTCAACAAGCTCTCTGAGCCTTTTGCCCAGCTCTCTGGAGGCCCAGCCAAGATGAGTTTCCAGTATCTGTCCCACGTTCATACGGGAGGGAACACCAAGGGGATTTAGCACCACGTCAACCGGGGTTCCATCCTCAAGAAAGGGCATGTCCTCCACAGGAAGAACCACAGATATGACGCCCTTGTTCCCATGCCTTCCTGCCATCTTATCGCCAACTTTTATCTTCCTCTTCTGGGCTATGTATACCTTTACGAGGGTATTTACGCCTGGTGGTAGCTCACTTCTTTTGCCTATGGACTCCATCTTGTCCTCGTATAGTTTTGAAACCATATCCACCTGGAAGCGGGTTCTTTCCCTCAGGTCGTTTATCCTTCTGCACAGTTCCTCATCTTCAAAGAGGTTTTCCGGCTTGGTTATGATGTAGTTGAGCAGCGCTTCAAACACCTGTTCGTCCACCACAGTGCCCGGTCTGTATACCTTCTTCTTGACAGTTATCTCCTTATCAAGCTTTTTGCCCAGCACGAGGTCCTTTACTATTCGGTTTCTCCCCTCAACTATGAGCCTCTTTTTCTTCTCAAGCTCCCTTTCAAGCTCTTCCCTTTCAGCTCTCTCCACGTGCTCTGCAAGGTAGTTTCTTCTCTCTCCGGTCTTTCTTACAAAGACCTTCACATCAACCACCACACCTTCCACACCCGGAGGACATCTCAGCGAGGAGTCTTTCACATCCCTTGATTTCTCACCAAATATGGCCTGAAGGAGCTTCTCCTCTGGCGTTAGCTGAGCTTCTCCTTTTGGAGTTACCTTTCCAACCAGTATATCACCGGGCTTTACGTAGGTCCCCAGCTTTACTATTCCGAATTCGTCCAGGTGAGATAGCAACCTCTCAGGAATCCCCGGTATTTGACGGGTTATCTCCTCGTTTCCAATCTTTGTCTCCCTTGCTTCCACTTCCAGCTCCTCTATGTGTATGGAGGTGTAAACATCTTCTTTCACAAGCCTTTCTGATATGACTATGGCGTCTTCAAAGTTGTATCCCCTCCATGGCATAAAGGCAACAAGCACATCTTTGCCCAGAGCAAGCTCTCCCCTGAAAGTGGACTGACCATCCGCAAGGAGGTCTCCCTTCTGGACCTTCTGTCCCTTTACCACAAGAGGTCTCTGATTGACGCAAGTGTTCTGGTTTGTCCTTTCAAACTTCTTGAGCTCATAAAGGTCTATACCTATGTCAGTAGGGTCGGCAAAGTTTATCTCCTCAGGGTTTACCCTTATGATTATCCTTCTAGAGTCCACTTCCTCCACATGGCCGCCCCTCCTGGCCACAACCACTGCACCGCTGTCAAAGGCCACCTTCTTTTCCATACCGGTGCCTATAAGAGGAGAAGAGGTAAACATGAGAGGGACGGCCTGTCTCTGCATGTTGGAGCCCATGAGGGCTCTGTTGGCATCGTCGTGCTCAAGGAAGGGTATCAGAGAGGCGGACACGGATATGACCTGCCTTGGTGAGACATCCATGTAGTGAACCTGCTCAGGCTTTACTATCTGTATGTCATTTCTGTAGCGCACATAAACTCTATCGCTGAGGATTCTACCTTCGCTGTCTGTGGGTGTGTGCTGGGCTATGACAAAGTTTTCCTCCTCGTAGGCGGCCAGGTGTTCCACCTTATCGGTTACTATTCCCTTTTCCACCTTCCTGTAGGGAGTCACGATAAAGCCGTATTCGTTTGTCTGGGCATAAACGGTAAGGGAAGTCACCAGTCCTATGTTCTGACCCTCTGGAGTTTCAATGGGGCAAATCCTTCCGTAGTGGGATGGATGAACGTCTCTTATCTCAAACTTTGCACTCTCCCTTGTAAGTCCACCCGGTCCGAGGGCGGAGAGCCTCCTCTTGTGCGTAAGTGCTGAGAGGGGGTTTGTGTTGTCAAGATACTGAGAGAGCATACCACCCTTGAGAAACTCATAGAGAGAGCTTGTGAGATACCTGGGGTTGAGAAGGTCCTGAGGCTTGAGATTTGGGTCTTCTGGGTTTGCAACGGTGCACCTGTCCCTGAAGAACTTTTCCATGCGGGCTATGCCTATTCTTGCCTGATTTTCCAGCAGCTCGCCCACAGCCCTTATCCTTCTGTTTCCAAGGTAGGCTATGTCATCCTTTTTCTCCCTTCCGTATCTGAGGTTTATTAGATACTTTATGGTGTTCACAAGGTCAAGGGCATTCAGAAACCTTGCCTGTCCTTCTGTGTAATCCTTTACCTTTACACTGTCCTTTTGTTTGAAAATCTCGGAGAGTATTTCCTCAGTGAGCGGTGTGCCGGCCCTGAAATCGCCCACGTCTTCTGCAAGAGCAAGATGAGGAAGTTCTGAGAGCCTTTCAAGGTCTGCAGGCCTTAGCTCTTTGGGAACTCTGTAAACCTTTGCATTGAGCTTTACCCTTCCCACCTTTGAAAGGTCATACCTGGTGAGGTCTCTAAAATACAGGTCAAAGTGGGACCTTGCCCTGCTTATGAGGTGTTCAAGCTCCATCACCATGGGCTCCACAGCCCTGAGCTTTTTGTATATGTCCACAAGGGCGTAGTCTCTTAGGGTAAACCTTGCAGGTATCTTGAGGGGGCTTCTCTTGTCCTGGTCTTTGGGTGCAGTTTCTGCCACGAGGGTCTCTATAAGTATCTTTCCGTATGGGCTTTTGACAGCGCTTTCCCTAGGGACTGCCGAAATAAGGTCTATTTTTATTCTCTCATCCTTAAGAAGTCTTTCAAGCTGAGAGAGTTCCTCAATAAACCTCTCCTCAAGTATGTCCTCTTCCACGCCTCTATCTTCCACCTTTGCCCTGTAGCGCAGAATGGCAAAAAGGTAGAAGCCTTCAAGGTCTTCAAGCCTGAACTCCTCACCTGTATCTCTGTCAAATATTACACCATTCTGCACAAAGAAAGCCCTTGCATCCGGATAGAAGGGCTTCAGGATGTCATAGGCGGTTTCAAGACCAAGAGCCCTGAGAACAAAGGTTCCACCAACCTTCCTTCTGTCTATCCTTGAAGAGAGTATGTCGGTGGTGCTGGAAAGCTCAAACTCAACCCTTGGTCCCTTGTCGGGTATGATGCTTGCCCTGTATATCATCCGGATTATGGTTGTCTCCTTCTGACGCTCTTCTTTTTCCTCAAAGAAAACGCCAGGGGAGCGTATGAGCTGGCTTACCACGATTCTCTCACTGCCGTTTATAATAAATGAGCCCGTCTGCGTCATCATGGGCACTTCGCCGAAGTATACCTTCCTGGGCTCACCCACCCTCTCACCCTTCTTCGTCTTTGTCCTGAGTCTTACCATCACCCTGAGAGGTATGGAATAGGTAAAGCCCTTTACCTTACACTCTTCCTCCGTATACTTCTCCTTGTGCACCAGCAGAGTCCCACACTTTGGACAGTTAACCCCATAACCTCCCAGAAAGCTCTGGTCTGTGTAGGCCTTGTAGCCACACCTGTTGCACTCCCAGTCTCCCACCTCGTAGCCCAGATACTCAAGATTTATCTTCTCATCAGGGTCCTTAAAAGGGAAAGAGGTAGAAAACACATACTCAAGACCTTTCTGCTCCCTGCTGGTGGGAGGAGTGTAAAACTGGAGGAAGGTTTCAAAGGATTCCTTTGGAAGGAAAAGCAGGTTTGGCGGACTGACAAGCTCTTCCCTTCTACCAAAGAACTTTCTTGGTAAGGGCATATTTTTTCTCATCTTTCAACCCTCTAAGATAGGATAAACTTATAATTATACACCGGTATTCTAAAGCTGTCAACACAAAAACAAAATACCCCCTGCATACACAGGGGGTGAGCCTTATAAAACCCTCTCATAAGGATGAGTTCACTTTATCTCTACTTCAGCACCGGCCTCCTTCAGCTTTGCCGCAATCTTCTCCGCCTCCTCCTTCGGAACTCCCTCTTTGACAGGTTTGGGAGCGCCTTCCACAAGGTCCTTTGCCTCTTTGAGGCCGAGCCCCGTGAGCTCCCTGACCACCTTAATGACGTTTATCTTGTTGGCTCCAGGGGACTTCAGGATTACGTCAAACTCTGTTTTCTCCTCAGCCGCTGGTGCTCCAGCTGCAGGTGCTCCGGCTGCTGCCACAGGTGCTGCAGCCACCATTGCTGCAGACACGCCAAACTTCTCCTCAAGCTTTTTGACGAGCTCTGAAACCTCAAGCAGGGTCATGTTGCCTATGGCTTCAACGATCTCGTCAATGGTAAGTGTTGCCATGTCTATACCTCCTTATTAAGATTTCTTTTCTTCTAAAGCCTTAATGGTAAGCACAAGCTTCTGAGGTGCAGACTTGAGAGCCATGAGGAGGGCGTATATGGGTCCCTGAATGGCTCCCATGAGCTTTGAGACCAGCACCTCCTTGGGCGGAAGCTCTGCAAGTGCTTGCACATCTGCAGGTTTTAAAAACTTCCCCTGCATGTAAGCCCCCTTTATTTTAGAGAGGGGCTTTTCCTTGTCTATCTCCTTCACAAAATCATAGAGCATTTTGGCAACTCTGACCGGGTCACCATAGGCGAAGGCAAGGGCGGTAGGTCCCGTAAGAACCTCTCTGTGGTCCGCCATAACAGTGTTCATGAAGGCTCTGTAGAAAAGGGTGTTTTTACCCACAAGCACTTCTCCTTCAGCCTCCTTTACATCCGCCCTGAGCCTTGTGATAGCTTGAGCATCAATTCCCGTAAAGTCAAAAAAGATTACAAGGCTTGACCTGTCTATCCTCTCGCTATAGGAGTTAATAACTTGTTCCTTCTGTTCCCAACTCTTTCTCATGTTAGCCTCCTGTATTTCTTATCATGCTACGAGCTCCTGAAGCCTTTTCAGCGTTGTGGACACATCCAGCTTCACAGAAGGGCTCATGGTAAGAGCGAGAGCCATGCCCTTCACATACTGACCCTTCGCACCAGGGGGCTTTGCCTTCACCACCGCATCTATGGCGGTGTAAATGTTCTGAATGAGCTTCTGTTCTTCAAAGGATATCTTCCCCACGGGCATATGAAGATTTCCTGTTTTATCTACTCTGAATTCGACTCTTCCCTTCTTGGCCTCTTCTATTGCCTGTCTTATGTTGGTGGTGACTGTTCCAGTTTTGGGGTTGGGCATAAGACCCTTGGGACCGAGTATCTTACCCAGCCTTGCCACCTTTGGCATTATTTCAGGAGTGGCTATAACCACATCGTAGTCCACCCATTCTTCTTTGGCTATTTTGTTTATGAGGTCTTCACCACCCACATAGTCTGCACCAGCATCCTTTGCCACTTTCTGATACTCACCTTCTGCAAGCACAAGCACCTTCAGCTCTCTACCTAGCCCGTTGGGCAGAACAACAGAGCCTCTCACCATCTGGTCCGCATACTTGGGGTCAACCCCGAGCCTCATGGCAAGCTCCACCGTCTGGTCAAACTTCGGACCACACTCTGCGTGCAGTTTCTTGAGAACTTCCACAGCCCCTTCTACCGTGTAGAAGGAGTCCTTCTCATAAAGCTGTAGACATTTCTGGTATCTTTTTCCCTTTTTCATGGCTTTACTCCTTCCATCCTTCTACTTCTATGCCCATGCTTCTTGCTGTTCCAACGACCTGCCTCATGGCAGCCCTGAGGTCCTTCGTATTCATATCTTTAAGTTTAAGCTTTGCTATTTCCTCCACTTGCTGAAGGTTTACCCTACCCACCTTTTGCTTTTTGGGGTCTGAAGAACCTTTCTGGAGCTTTGCTGCTTTCTTGAGGAGGTAAGAAACCGGAGGAGTTTTGAGTATAAAGCTAAAGCTTCTATCCTGATAAATGGTTATCACCACGGGCACAACAGTTCCCGGCTCAAAGTCCTTGCTTGCAGCGTTGAACTGCTTTACAAACTCCATTATGTTCACACCATGCTGACCCAGGGCAGGACCCACAGGGGGTGCAGGCGTTGCCTGCTGGGCGGGCAGCATCAGTTCAACCTTTGCAGATACCTTTTTCATCCTCTTTCCTCCTTTTTCCTTTCCATATAAAGAGTAAGGAGCATGTTCATCAGAGTATCAAGCCTCTGGTTTATGTGCCTCAATTCTGCCCTCGTTTCCTCCTGATACTTTTCCTGTCTGTCTTCTACTCTGTTGAGACGTTCTGTGAATTCATCCCTGAGTGATTTTATATGCCCCAGCAATTCTTGTTTATCTTTCTCCTGCCTTTCTTCAATCCTTCTTATGTATGCCAGCAGTTCTTGCTTGTCTTTTTCATGCTTCTCCAGAAATTCCTGCTTGTCCCTTTCCTGCCTTTCCTCAATCCTTCTTATGTGCCCCAAAAGTTCCTGCTTATCCTTTTCCTGTTTTTCCTCAATCCTCCTTATGTATCCCAACAGTTCTTGTTTGTCTTTTTCCTGCTTGTCCAGAATAGCGGCTGTCCTTTCGTCCACTATGTTATAGATGAGCTCAAGAGTCACCTTCTTTATTGCACCACCTATCCATTCCTTCATAGCTTTTCCACCTGAGAATAATCTAATTCAACGGGCGTAAGCCTTCCAAATATGCTCACCAGAACAACCACCTTTTCTTTTTCTGGATGAACTTCTTCCACAGTGCCCGTGAAGTTCATGAAAGGACCTTCTATAACCCTCACCTGGTCACCCTTTTCAAAGAGCACTCGCACAGGTTTAACACCCTTCTTCACAAAGGCGATTATCCTTTCCACTTCCTTCTCGTCAAGGGGTGCAACCCTTCCCCCCACAAGAACGGGCTTGTAAACATGAGGCGTTTTCTCTATGGCCCTCATAAGGGCATCGTTCATAACAGCCTTGATAAGGAGATAGCCCGGGAACATCTTTGATTCAAGGATTACCTTTGCCTCGGTTTTATTCTCCTTGCAGGTTATCTTCTGACCGGGCTTTGATATGGGTGGTGCCTCCACGCATATGTCTCCTTCAACGCTCTCCACAACCCTCACTTCACCATTCTCTATTCTGAAAGTGGTAACTCCCTTTTTACCAAGCACACTTATATCTCTGTTGTTGCCAAGTAGAGACAGCCTGTATTTTTCCTTGCCCATAGTCTTTATGACCACCTTTTCCTCTGCAGGCACTATAACATCCTCTACCTGCTGGAGAAGTCCCTCAAGCTCAAGCACCTTCAGCAGGTTTTCCCTTGCCGTGGCCTCCTTGCCTGCCTCTACCTGCAACGCATACCATTTAAACTCATCCATCCTTAGCCCCTCAAAGAAAGCAAGAAGTGTATAAGCCTGGTAAACACAAGGTCAAAGACCCACAGGCTTATACCAAAAGCCAAAGAAAATATTATAACACTTATTGTGGCTTTCAGCACAAGATTCCTTGTGGGCCATGAAACCTTGTCAAGTTCCCTCTTTACACTTCTTATGAACTCTTTAAGTCTCTCCATGATTCTTTCCTGCGGGGCGCGGAGGACTCGAACCCCCAACCGCGGGATTTGGAGTCCCGCGCTCTGCCAGTTGAGCTAGCGCCCCTATTTTACCTCTCTGTGCAGTGTGTGCTTTTTGCACCACTTGCAGTATTTTTTAAGCTCCATCCTCTGGGGATGCTTCTGCTTGTTTTTTGTGGTGGAGTAGTTCCTCCTTTTGCACTCTGTGCAGGCAAGAACTATGATTTCTCTTACTGCAGCCATCTTTTACACCTCACTCAATAATCTTAGTGACCACACCAGCACCCACAGTCCTTCCACCCTCTCTTATGGCAAACCTGAGCTGCTCCTCCATAGCCACAGGCTTGACTAGCTCCACCTCTATCTCCACATTGTCACCCGGCATCACCATCTCCTGACCCTCAGGAAGTTTTACCACCGTCCCAGTCACATCAGCCGTCCTGAAGTAAAACTGTGGCCTGTAGTTGAGGAAAAAGGGTGTATGCCTTCCACCTTCCTCCTTGCTAAGCACGTATACCTGCGCCCTGAACTTCCTGTGAGGCTTGACTGTCCCAGGCTTCGCCAACACCTGCCCCCTCTCCACATCGTCCTTGCCCACTCCCCTCAGCAGCACTCCCACGTTGTCCCCCGGTAGCGCCTCATCAAGTATCTTCCTGAACATCTCTATGGATGTGGCCACTGTCTTGAGTGGCTCCTCTCTCAGCCCCACTATCTCCACTTCCTCTCCCGGCTTTAATACCCCTCTCTCCACTCTCCCAGTCACCACTGTTCCACGCCCTGATATGGTAAACACGTCCTCTATGGGCATGAGGAAGGGTTTGTCCGCTTCCCTCTGTGGCGTGGGTATATACTGGTCCAGTGCATTCATAAGTTCTACTATGGCGTTGCACCACTGGTCTGGTTTGCCCGCGTCAAGCTCCTGAAGTGCTCCAAGAGCTGAACCACGAATCACTGGCACTTCATCCCCAGGAAATTCATACTTGGAAAGAAGTTCCCTTACTTCAAGTTCTACAAGGTCAAGTAGCTCTGGGTCGTCTACCATGTCGCACTTGTTCATAAAGACTACTATGTATGGCACGTTCACCTGACGGGCTAGCAATACGTGTTCTCTTGTCTGGGGCATGGGTCCGTCTGCTGCTGATACCACCAGTATTGCCCCGTCCATCTGTGCTGCTCCTGTTATCATGTTCTTTATGTAGTCTGCGTGTCCAGGACAGTCCACGTGGGCATAGTGCCTCTTGGGTGTCTCGTATTCTACGTGTGTGATGTTTATGGTTATTCCCCTTTCCTTCTCTTCTGGTGCCTTGTCTATCTCCTC
Source organism: Pampinifervens navoyensis (assembly GCF_046159715.1). NCBI lineage: Bacteria > Pseudomonadati > Aquificota > Aquificia > Aquificales > Aquificaceae > Pampinifervens > Pampinifervens navoyensis. The sequence goes on along the minus strand of NZ_JBJXCT010000001.1, from coordinate 234,202 downwards.
ATACCTCATGCACTTTGCCTTTCCTCCTGGCATGACCCCTGCTGCAAGCACACAGGTTATGGCTGAGGTGAGTGTAGACTTTCCGTGGTCCACGTGCCCTATGGTGCCCACGTTCACATGCTCCTTTTCCCTTACAAACTTCTCCTTTGCCATCCTTTTACCTCCTTATTAAGCCCAGGACCGGACTTGAACCGGCGACCTCACCCTTACCAAGGGTGTGCTCTGCCTACTGAGCTACCTGGGCGAGTTTAATAAAAAGCGGGCGATGGGACTCGAACCCACGGCCTGCTGCTTGGAAGGCAGCTGCTCTACCACTGAGCTACGCCCGCTGGTGGAGGGGGCAGGATTCGAACCTGCGTAGGGCGGAGCCCGGGGGATTTACAGTCCCCTGCCTTTGGCCGCTCGGCCACCCCTCCTGACCTCAGAGCTGGCGGTGGGGGTCGAACCCACGCCCGCGGGATTACAAATCCCGCGCTCTGCCACTGAGCTACGCCAGCTTAAGGGCAATATTATATCATACTACCTTCGGGACTTTCAGTCAAGAGAAGTGTATAGGCACGGGCGGACTTGAACCGCCGACCTCCTCCTTGTAAGGGAGGCGCTCTGCCAGCTGAGCTACGCGCCTTGGAGGTAAATAGTATAGCACAATCCTGGCAACAAGACTATAATATAACCAATGGACCGGATGCAGGCAATCACCATAGTAGTTAGCATCCTTGGAGGGCACGCGGTGATTCCGGGGATGGTAGCAGCACTGCTAAACGAGTGTATTGACAAAGAATAAGCCATGGTCACCACAGAAAGACTTTATTATTCACTCAAGGATTACCTGAAGGAAAAATATGGTAGAAGAGTTCAGAAGATAACCGTTGCTCTTCCCTTTACCTGTCCAAATATAGATGGCACCAAGGCGAGGGGTGGCTGCACCTACTGTTTTTCAGGCACCCGACCTGCACATCTTGAGCCTTATATACCCCTGCGCCAGCAGATAGAAGAGGGCATAAGGAGGGCAAAAAACAGATACGGAGAAAAAATCCTGTTTTTTATCTACTATCAGTCTTATTCCAACACTTACGGAGAGTATGAATACCTCAAATCCATATACGATACGGCTCTTGAGTTTGAAGAAGTAGTAGGGATAGATGTGGGCACAAGACCTGACTGTGCTCCCGAATGGGTGCTTGACCTTCTGGAGAGCTATTCAAACAGGGGGCTTGAGGTATGGGTGGAGTACGGGCTTCAGAGCGCCAACTTCAGGACCCTCAGGTTCATAAACAGAGCACATGGAGTTTCAGACTTTGTGGACGCAGTGCTCAGAACAAAAAGAAGAAACCTGAAAGTATGCGCTCACATAATCCTCGGGCTTCCCGGGGAAGACAGGGAGGATATGTTGGAGACAGGCAAGCTCCTTGCCAGCCTTCCCATAGACGGCGTGAAGATACACCCTCTGCACGTAATAAAGAACACCAGAATGGCGGAGCAGTATATGAGAGGCGAGTTTGAAGTCCTGAGCCTGCAGGAATACGCAGAGCGTGCCGCAGACATAATAGAGATACTTCCCCCTTCTGTGGTCATTCACAGGCTCACCGGTGAGGTAGAACCAGACAGGCTTATAGCACCGGACTACTGCACCTACGCAAAAAAGCAGGAAGTTATAAAGGCTATTGAGGAAGAGCTGAGGAGGCGAGAGAGCCATCAGGGGTGTAAAATAGCCTTTAACCGATGAAAAAGCATCACTGGGCTCTGATTTCTCTTACGGTTAATCTGCTGCAGGCATTTCTGAAGCTGGTAGCAGGGCTCTTCACAGGGAGTCTTTCCCTCATTGGAGAAGCTGTGCATTCTCTGTCTGACTCCTTCGCATCAGTGGTAGCCTTTGTTACCATAAAGCTCTCCGATAAAAAAACCAGTAAGTTCCCCTATGGTCTTTACAGACTTGAAAACATAGGCTCCATAGTGATAGCCTTCTTTCTGCTCCTGACAGCCTACGAGATGATAAGGAGGGCTATAGGGAAGGAGGTGGTTGTAAGGGAGGAGTATTTAGGATTTGGTCTTGGCGTGGTAGTCTTTTCTCTTTTCAGCTCACTGGCTCTATCGGTGCTGGAAAGAAGGGCAGGTAAAAGGCTCAACTCACCAACGCTTATAGCAGACTCCTATCATACCCTTACAGATGCCTTCGGTTCTTCTCTGGTGCTCATGAGCTTCCTTGGAGTTTACATGGGCTATCAACTGGACAGATACTTTGCCCTTGGTGTTGCCCTGCTTATCAGCTACACCGCCTTTAACATACTCTGGAGGGAGGTCTCTGTGCTTTTAGATGTTTCCGTGGATGAAAGGACCCTTGATAGAATAAGGCATGTTCTTCTCTCTTTTCCTGAGGTTAAGGAAATAAAGGGGCTCTTTGTGAGAAGTTCTGGTGGGAGGCTCTTTGCGGACCTTGTGCTTGTGCTGGAGGGTAGAGATTTTATAAGGATGCATCAGCTTGTTGACCACATAGAGGAAAGGCTCAAGGAGGAAATAAAGGAGTTAGATATGGTGTTTATTCACTACGAACCCACAGATGGTGAAGACCTGAGGATTGGTGTGCTTGTAGACGAGGGGGGCAGTATAAGTCAGAAGTTTGAAAAAGCTAAGGAGCTTCTCATTTTTGGTGGCTCTCCCGAAAGGATACGGGAACTGCCGGAGGATGAAAAAGTTCTCTCAGAGCTTATAAGGAGTAAAGGTCTGCTCGTGGTGGTATGCGGACATCATCCTGAGTCATCAACTGCAAAGGGCATACTTAGTCAGGGGGGCGTTTTTGTGTGGGAAACGGATGAGAAGAACCCATACAAAGCCCTGAAGGAGGTGGTTTATAATCTTTGTAATGTCCAGAATCCTGATAAAGAAGGCAAGGCTTATAGACCCCTCTCAGAAACTGGACAGCATTAAAGATATACTTATAGAAAAGGGAAGGATAAGGGCAATAGGGGATGACCTCTTTGAGCTTGAGGCTCAGGTTATAGAGGCAAAAGGGCTCATCGCATGCCCCGCTTTTGTGGACCTTCATGTGCATCTGAGAGACCCTGGTCAGGAATACAAGGAAGATTTAGAGAGCGGGATGAGATGTGCGGTAGCAGGTGGATTCACCACTCTGGTATGCATGCCCAACACGAAACCACCCATAGACTCACCTGAGGTCGTGGAATATGTAAGGAGAAAGTCTGAGGACATAGGGCTCTGTAGAGTTCTGCCTGCGGGTGCCATAACAAAGGGCAGAAGGGGACAGGAACTTGTGGACTTTTATGCCCTGAAAAGGGCTGGCTGTGTTGCCTTTACCGACGATGGTGCACCCCTCATGGACTCAGCCCTGATGGAAAGGGCTCTAAAGCTCACCGCACAGCTCGGGTCTTTTGTGATGAACCACTGTGAGGATGACAGGCTTGCATACGGACACATTAACGATGGATACGTTAGCTCCGTGCTGGGTCTATATTCAAGACCTGCGAGCGCAGAAGATGTGCTTGTGGCAAGGGACTGCATCCTTGCCTATCATACAGGGGGACATGTGCACATCCAGCATCTGAGTAGCAGGCTGGGTGTTGAAATAATAAGGCTATTTAAGGAAAAGGGAGTGAGGGTTACATGTGAAGTAAACCCCTATCATCTTATGTTTACGGAGGAGGAGCTCCTCAGGTCTTCTTCATACGCAAAGGTAAACCCACCTCTGAGAAGGGAAGAAGACAGAAGTGCTCTGATTGAAGGTCTGAAGGATGGCACAGTAGATTGTATAGCAACAGACCATGCACCCCATGCGGTATGGGAAAAAGGACAGTTAGAAAGTGCCATGCCTGGCATTATAGGGCTTCAGACCGCATTGCCTATGATGCTTGAGCTTGTAAGACAGGAAATCATCAACCTTTCAAAGCTGGTAGAGCTAATGTCCTGCAGACCTGCAAGAATACTTGGTCTTGAGGATTGCGGAAGTCTGAAGGAAGGCTCAAGGGCAAACCTGGTGCTTTTTGACCCAGAGATAGAATGGGTGCTAAACGATGAGACAAACCTCTCAAAGTCCAGAAACACGCCCATCTGGGGCAAAACACTCAGAGGGAAAGTGATATACACAATTTTTGAGGGCAGGATAGTTCATCAGGATGTTTAAAAGGGTTATGATAATCGGTGTTGGCTTTATGGGAGGCTCTTTTGCTCTTGCCTGCAGAGAGGCAACAGGCTGTGAGGTCTTTGGAGTGGACATAAAGCCGGAGGCGATAGAAAAGGGCAAAGAGCTGAGAGTGTTAGATAATGGCTCTACAGAGCTGGAAGCCATAAAAACCTATGAGCCAGAACTGGTGGTGCTGGCGACCCCTGTTAGGACATTCCTGCCCATAGCCGAAAGGCTGAAGGACCTCATAACCCCAGACTGTATAGTTTCTGACCTTGGCTCGGTGAAAGGTTCTCTGGTCTACAGGCTTGAGGAGATTCTGGGCAACAGGTTTGTGGGAGGGCATCCCATAGCGGGCACTGAAAAGGCAGGAGTGGAAAATGCACTCAGAGACCTCTTTAGAGGAAAAAGGCTTATACTCACGCCTACAGAAAGGACAGACCTTGAAGCCAAGGAAAAGATAAGGAATTTATGGACAGATATAGGCTCGGTGGTGGAGGAGATGGACCCACAGCTTCACGACTTTGTCTTTGGTGCAGTGTCGCACCTTCCCCATGCGGTGGCCTTTGCCCTCATGAACACCATAGAGAGGCTCAGCACGGAAATAGACCTTTTCAAATACCCCGGGGGCGGCTTCAAAGATTTTACCCGCATAGCGGCTTCAGACCCAATAATGTGGAGAGACATATTTATGGAAAATTCGCAGGAGGTTATGAAGGCTATAGAAGCTTTCACTTCCTCACTTCAAGAGCTGAGGAAACTCATTGAGAAGGGGAAGGAAATGGAGCTCACACAATACCTTCAGAGGGCAAGCATAAGAAGGAGGTCTTTAGAAGAAGCTTAACAGAAGTTTAACAGTCTGTCTGTAGAATTAAGACTGTGCTCACGAGAAGAAGTTTTCTTGAAAGTTGTTTTGCAAGTGTCCTACTCTTTCACATAAACAACCTCAGCTTTGCACAGGATGCAGAGGAAGTATTTCCCCAGGGAATTGCCAGCGGAGACCCCACACAGACGGGAGCTATACTCTGGACACGGGTAAACCCCGCCGTCCACAAGAAGATGAATAGAGACCTTATACTGCAGATATCGGAAGAGCCAGACTTCAAAAGAGCCTTTACTGGCAGGATTCCTGCGGGCTCTATAAATGTCGGCGACGACTTTACGGTGCGTATAGACCTTGATGGTAAGCTCCAGCCCGGAAAGACCTATTACTACAGGTTTATTTACGCAGATGTGCCCTCCATGGTGGGCAGGTTCAGAACCCTTCCAGAAAGGGCTGAGGAGTTCTCCCTTGCTTTCGTGGTATGCCAGAATTATGCGGATGGATACTACACTGCCTACAGGCATCTGGCACAGGAAGACGTGCACTTTGTGGTTCACCTTGGGGACTTTATCTACGAAAAAATATACGGACCGGCAAGGGTGCCCGGAAGAGACCTTCGCATGCCCTCGGGTGAAGACATATGCGTAAACCTTGAGGACTACAGGTATCTATACAGGACCTACCTTTCCGACCCAGACTTCAGGCTCGCCCGTGCCATGCACCCCTTTATAGCCACCTGGGATGACCACGAGTTTCTCAACGACCACTACTTTGACTATCATAGGGGCACATGGGGGTATTTTACAAAGCACCCCTTCGGTGGTGACAGGGAAAAGATACTGCGCCTGAGGCAGGAAGCCCTCAAGGCATGGCTTGAATACGTGCCAGCGAGGGTAAAGACTGACTTTGGAAACAGAGACCCCCTCTCATGGATTACCATATACAGGGACTTTGACCTCGGAGGTCTGGGGCATCTTATTGTGACAGACCTGCGAAGCTACAAAGATAGGCCCCCATGCGAGGGAAGGTTTGGAGTAGAAGGTTGCAGAGAACAGTTCAGGACCTCCATGCTGGGTGCGGACCAGAAAAGGTGGTTCTTCTCAAAACTGGCAGAAGGCAGTTATCGCTGGAAGGTATGGGCAAGCAGTGTTCAGCTTTCAAGGTCCATGACAGATGGAAGGTTTGGCTCGCTGGATGCGTGGGACGGATACGCCGGCGAGCGTCAGCAAGTGCTGGACTTTCTGAAAGAGAAGGGCATGCAGAACCTCATCGCCATAACGGGCGACAGGCACGCAAGCCTTGTGGCAGAAATTCCAGACAGCTACGAAAAACCCGAAAGGGTCTTAGGTGCAGAGTTTATGACGCCGGCGGTTTCCTCCATCAACGCTAACGAAGGAGGCTGGTGGAGAAGGAGCTGGAGCTACCCCTCCCTTGAGGACTTCCAGAGGGCTGAAATGGCTCAAAACCAGTGGATAAAGCACATCAACTCCATAAACTGCTGGGGCTACAGCGTGCTGACGCTTGGCAGAGAAAAGGCAGAATGCACCATATACTCGGTAAACAAATACAGAAGGGACGCAGATAAGAAGATAGACGCAAGATTTTTCTATAGTGGGGGATTACTTGAAAGAGCCTGAGCCTTCCTGCTCCCACACAAGTATCTCACACCTCTCTCTGTCTTTGCCCAGTGCCTTGTGCCGGCCTTTACCTCAAGGAGGTCTCCGGCCTTTAGATGGTAGACTCCCTCCTCCGTGCCGATGGTTATCTCTCCCTCCAGCACATAACGGACTTCATCCTCAGGGTGCGTATGCCAGTCGTAGAAGGTGCCCGGCGGGTCATACCAGACATAAAAACCTTCATAGCCCATGTTTCTGAGCCTTTCCTCTGCGGTTTTTATGTCCATGGTTGAAGATTTTAACCCAGAAGTTGCTCTATGTGTTTTTTCAGGATGTGATTGTTCTTTCTGTCTGCAAGCTCTTTCATACATTCAAGAGCTCCCTGTGCACCTATGGCATGAAGGGCGTTGAATATGGTCACAAGCTCATAGGTATCTTCGCTGTCTCTGGCAAGCTGGCACAGATGTTCAACCGCCTTCTCTACGCGTCTCCTGCCTATGAGCTCTATTACAAACATCCTTGTCTGTGTGATGGGGTTTTTCAGCCCAAGAATTAGCTTGTCGTCAAAATCCATGCTGTGAAAGCTCTCAAGGTCTGCACCACAGTTTGGGCACTTAAGGTCCTTCTCTGTGACCTCATGCCAGCAATAGGGACAGAACCACTTCACACCTATTAAAATATCCTTATCATGCTTGATATGGAGCTTATAAGAAAAAACCCAGAGCTCGTCAGAGAAAGGCTTGCATTAAGAGATAAAGAGCTTGCGGGTCTTGTGGACAGAGTCCTCGAGCTTGATGCACAGAGGAGAAGCATTCTCAGGGAGCTTGAGGATCTGAGGGCTACAAGGAACGCAAAGAGCAAAGAAATAGGTATGCTGAAAAAACAGGGGCAGGATACTTCACCACTTGAGGAAGAGGTAAAGAGGCTAAGAGAGAATATAGAGAAGAGGGAAGAGGAGCTCTCTGCAGTTGAGAGCCAGCTAAAAGACCTTATGCTTCGCATTCCAAACCTGCCTCACGAGAGCGTGCCCTATGGGGAAGATGAGAGTCAGAATGTGGAGGTCCGAAGATGGGGAAAGCCCAGAGAATTTTCCTTTGAGCCAAAGCCTCACTGGGAGATAGGTGAGAGGCTGGGAATCCTTGATTTTGAAAGGGCAAGCAAACTCTCTGGCAGTCGTTTTGTGGTCCTCAAGGGCTGGGGTGCAAAGTTAGAGAGAGCTCTCATAAACTTCATGCTTGACCTCCATTCAAGGAAGGGATACAGGGAGGTATTGCCCCCTCACCTTGTAAGACCAGAGATTCTACTTGGAACAGGTCAGCTTCCCAAGTTTGAAGAAGAGCTCTACAGGTGCGAAAGGGATGACCTTTACCTGATACCCACTGCCGAGGTGCCCCTTACAAACCTTTTCAGGGAAGAGATTCTTTCTGAAGAGGACCTACCCATATACATGGTCTCTTACACGCCATGCTACAGAAGAGAGGCTGGTGCCTACGGAAAAGACATAAGGGGAATCATAAGGCAACATCAGTTCAACAAGGTGGAGCTGGTGAAAATCGTAAAACCGGAGCATTCTTACGAAGAGCTGGAAAGACTCACCTCTGATGCGGAGGATGTTCTGCAAGCACTGGGACTCCCTTACAGAGTGGTCCTTCTGTGCACAGGAGACATGGGCTTTGCCTCAGCAAAAACCTACGATATAGAGGTATGGCTGCCCTCTCAGGGACGATACAGGGAAATATCTTCCTGCTCAAACTGTGAGGACTTTCAGGCGAGGAGGATGAACACACGCTACAGGGATATCAGTGGCAGGCTTCACTTTGTTCACACACTCAACGGCTCTGGGCTTGCGGTGGGGAGGACGCTGGTGGCAATCTTAGAAAACTACCAGCAGGAAGATGGGTCCGTGGTGGTGCCAGAAGCACTCAGAGATTACCTGAAGGCTGATGTTATAAGGCTATAATATAACACCATGCGAAACTACGCAGAAACGCTAAACCTTCCAAAAACAGACTTCCCCATGAAGGCAAACCTGCCAGAGAGAGAGCCTCAGATACTTCAGAAGTGGCAGGGGCTATACAGAAAGCTCAGGGAAAGAAACAGGGTAAAGCCCCTCTTTGTCCTTCACGACGGACCGCCCTATGCCAATGGACACATACACATAGGACACGCCCTCAACAAGGTATTGAAGGATGTTATCGTAAAATACAGGCTCCTTACGGGGTATGATGTGGACTTTGTGCCCGGATGGGATTGCCATGGGCTTCCAATAGAGCAGCAGGTGGAAAAGGAGCTAAAGGCTAAAAAGCTCACAAAGGAGGATATTGGAAAGGTTCAGTTCAGAAGGCTCTGCAGGGAGTATGCAAAGAGGTTTATAGAAGTTCAAAAGGAGGAGTTTATCCGCCTTGGCGTGCTCGCAGACTGGGAGAACCCCTACATAACCATGGACCCAACCTATCAGGCTCAGGAAGTTAGAGAGCTGGGAAGGGTCTTCCAGAGGGGCTTTGTAGTGAGGAGCAAAAAGCCTGTCTACTGGTGCATATACGACAAAACCGCAGAGGCAGAGGCTGAGGTAGAATACTACGAGAAGGAAGACCCCAGCATATATGTGAAGTTTCCCCTAAAAGACCAGCCAGACACATACCTTTTAATCTGGACCACCACCCCGTGGACACTGCCGGCAAACCTTGGAGTTATGGTGGGCGAGGAATACGACTATGTGTTCTTCAGTGTTGGAGAGGAAACCTATGTGCTTGCAAAGGCTCTGCTTGAAAGCCTCAAAAGCCTAACGGGCGTTGAGGGGGAGGTCATAAGGGAGGTAAAGGGCTCAGAGATAGTGGGTCTTGAGTATATTGCCCCCTACGGGGAAAGAGTGAACAGAACATACCCCTCCGAGTTTGTGGAGCTCTCCACTGGAACGGGTCTTGTCCACATGGCACCGGGACATGGTAGGGAAGACTACATGGTGGGTCTCAGATACGGACTTGAGCCCTTTGCACCCCTTGACGATGAAGGAAGGTTTACTGAGGAGGCTCCAGAGTTTATAAGGGGCATGAGGGTCTTTGAAGCAAACCCCCTCATAGTGGAGGACCTGCGCTCCAGAGGGCTTTTGCTGCACGAGGGCAGGATAAGGCACTCCTATCCCCACTGCTGGAGGTGCAAAAACCCCGTCATCTTCAGGGCAACGCCCCAGTGGTTTATAAGCATGACAGGATTGAGGGAAAAGAGCCTTGAAGAGATAGAGAAGGTTCAGTGGATACCCTCTTATGGCAGAAACAGGATAGCGTCAATGGTGGAAAATAGACCCGACTGGTGCATATCCCGTCAGAGGTTCTGGGGAGTGCCCATAACGGTTTTCTACTGCAAAAACTGCGGTCATGTGGTGGCAGAAAAAGAGGTCTTTGAAAGAGTCTCCAGCCTGATAGAGGGCTCCCCAGAGGGTGCAGACCTCTGGTTTGAAAAATCCCCGCATGAGCTTCTGCCAGAGGGATACACCTGTCCAGCCTGCGGCTCTAAAGAGTTCATAAAAGAGGAAGACATACTGGATGTGTGGTTTGACTCTGGCTCTTCCCATGCCCATGTGCTCAGAAAAAGGGGAATAGACAGGGCAGACCTCTACCTTGAGGGCTCAGACCAGCACAGGGGGTGGTTTCAGGCATCGCTTTTGGAGTCCGTTGCCAGCTACGGACATGCACCCTACAGGGCGGTTCTGACCCACGGCTTTGTGGTGGACGAAAAGGGCAGAAAGATGTCCAAGTCGCTGGGTAATGTGGTCTCCCCTCAGGAGGTCATATCCCAGTATGGTGCAGATATCCTCAGGCTCTGGGTAGTTTCCGAAGACTACACTGAAGATGTCAGACTTGGAAAGGGTATAATTCAGAGGCTTGTGGAAGACTACAAAAAGATAAGAAACACTATAAGGTTTCTTCTGGGAAACCTCTACGATTTTGAATTGTCAAGGTCTATATCCTTTGATGAGCTCCACCACTTTGACCGCTGGATGCTCTCTTACCTGCAGAAGGTTCTTGAGGAAGTCCACAAGCACTACGAAAATTATGCCTTTCACAGGGTCTATCACCTCATAAGAAACTTCTGCTCTGTAGAGCTTTCCAGCCTCTACCTTGATGTGCTCAAAGACAGGCTTTATGTTTACGTACCCCAGAGCCCGGAAAGAAGGTCTGCCCAGACGGTGCTATACGCTCTGGCTGAAGCCCTGATAACTTCGGTGGCACCCTTCCTGAGCTTCACCGCAGAGGAGGTATGGGAGCATCTTAGAGGCATAAACCCGGAGCTTCCAGAAAGCGTCTTTATGCACCAGATACCCCAGCCAAGGAAAGAGCTGACCGATGAAAAACTCCTGAAAGACTACGAGTATCTCATAAAACTGAGGGAGGATGTGATGAAGACTATAGAGGTAGCCCGAAGGGAAAAGGCGGTGAACCATCCTTACGAGGCTCAGCTCTTTCTCTGGGGAGATGGGCTGGAAGTGGCAAGAGAGTATGAAGACTATCTCAAATACTTTTTCACAGTCAGCAGGGTTCACTTCTCCGAAGGTGGTCAGTATGTGCTGGAGGGCGAGTCCGTAAAAGGCGTAAAGGTGGGCGTGTCCCCTGCAGAAGGGAGGAAGTGCCCGAGGTGCTGGCTTTACTATCCTGAGGAGGAGTTTGAGGGAGAAGTATGCAGAAGATGTGCAGGGGTGCTTCAGGAGGTATAAATTTAGTATGTTTGGAGGTCTAATTATGATGAAGCAAAGCATACCTCTCATAGAGCTTTTAAAGGAAGAAGAGGGTCCAATCCTAATCGCAAGCCATGAAAATCCCGATGCGGATACTCTTGGCAGTGCTCTTGCTCTTTACATGTTTCTCAGGAAAAAGGGCAAAAGGGTTGTGGTAGGATGCAAGGATAGGGTGCCCCACTTCCTTGACTTTCTACCGGGTGCTGAGGAGGTGGTCAGGTTGCCGGTTAATGAGGTATTCAGTCTTGCTATAGTGGTGGATGCCAGCGGTTTCTACAGGGTTAACGCAGAAGTGAAGACTTTCAAAAGGGTAAGGATAGACCATCACGTGGGTGGAGAGTTCTATGGAGAGTATGATTACATAGACCCCGACGCACCATCCACCACAGCACTTATATACAGGTTAATCTGTGAATGGGACAGGTCTGCCATAGACAGAGATATGGCGGAAAACCTCTATGCCGGACTTGCAACAGATACTGGCTTTTTTAAATATTCCAACACAGACGCAGAAACCTTCCAGCTGGCTAAGGAGCTGGTGGAGCTGGGGGCTCAGCCCCACTGGACCTTTGTGAACTTTGCAGAAAGAGAAAGCTTAAACAAAATGAAACTTATATCAAAGGTGCTTGAAACTATGTCTCTTCACGAAGATGGGCTCGTGGCAGGCATAACCATCTTTGACAGGTTTTTCAGAGAAACGGGCTGTGAATACCCGGACAGTGAAGGGCTTGTAAACTATCCTAGGTCTCTGGAAGGGGTTGAAGTAGCCTACGCTATTATAGAAAAACCAGAGGAGGGCGTGTGGAAGGTGTCTCTCAGGTCAAAGGGTAGGGCAGATGTAGCAAAGATTGCGGAAGCCCTGGGCGGTGGAGGGCACAAATACGCCTCTGGATGCAAGATTCAGGCAGGTGGTTATCAGGAAGCTCTTGAGAAACTCCTGAAGGCTGTGAGAGAAGGCCTTGAGAGAGACGGTCTAATAAAACACGCTGTAAGCCAGACCGCCTAAGTGTTCCCTGAGAGCCTTGTAGCTGTCATTGAGAACACTCATGCGAGGGATGAAGCTGTAAAGATTATAAGTTTTATCTTGCTTGAAATCTGTAGGGTAGGGCACAACCTCCAGACCTGACCTTTTAAAAGTTTCAACAGCCCTCGGCATGTGATATGCGGATGTTATGAGGGCAACTCTTTCAAAACCTCTCCTCTTGCATATTTCCTTCACATACCTCGCATTTTCAAAGGTATCCCTGCTTCTGACTTCTGTGATTATGCTGTTTTTGTCCACTCCCAGCTCCTCAAGAACCTGTCTCATGACCTCCGCCTCAGGGAGCTTTCCTATGCTTGCACCACCTGAGAGTATGAGAGGGAGCCCATATTTTTTGTGAAGTATAAAGCCAGTTAGAAGCCTTTTCATGGAGTCCTCCTTGAGAATCCCCGTGTTATAGGCTCCGCCACCAAGAACTACCAGTGCATCAACCCTCAGACTCTCCGGAACAGGGTAGGCTTTCTCCAGAGGTCTGTAAAGCATATCTTTTACAGGCTCTACCGATAGCAAATACAGACTCAGAGCACCGAAGATTGCTATGAAATTCACAGATTTCCTCTTTGAAATCATGGCTATAAGAAAGAACATGAGAATAAATATGGCAGGTGGAAGAAGAAGAAAGCTCAGGAGCTTTTTCAGAAAAAAGCTCATCTCCCTGTCCGGACACCTATGAGCACATTTTCCACGCCAGCACCTTTACCCACATCCATGAGGGCAACCACAAACTTGTGTGGCACATCCTCATCAGCCTCCACCACAAGGGTCTTTGGCTTCTTTTCCTGAATATCCCTTTCTATATCTTTCAGGCTCATATCCCTCCCACCTACCTGATACCTGCCATCCCTGAGCACCTGAACCCTGAAAACCTCAAGGCTCAGCTTTTCACCCTCCTTTGCAAAGGGAAGCTTTACTGCAAGAAAGGTCACGGGCGACTGAAAGGCAATGACTGCAAGAAATAGAAAGACCGCAAGAAGCGTGTCCACAAGAGGGACAACATCTATGTATGCCCTTTCGTCGTAGCTCAGCCTTCTTCTTCTCATCTGAGTATCCTCAAAACCTCAAAGACTTCAGACTCAATCCTGTTAAGGATGCTGTTGCCCCATATCCTGAAGAGCCAGTAGGCAATCAATGCGGGTATGGCAACCGCAAGCCCTGTCGCCGCAGCCACAAGAGCCTCACTTATACCCTTTGAAAGCAAAACCATTGCCTGCTCGGGGTTTGCCGTGGCAAAGGCTGAAAAAACCTTTATGAGTCCAGTAATGGTCCCAAACAGACCTATCAGGGGGGCAACGCTTGCCACGGTGGACAGCAGAGGAAGATTCTTCTCCAGCTTTGGCACGAGCAGTGAGAGCTCAAGGTCAAGGCTTTTTATCATATCCTCCCTGCCAGCCTTGCCTTCTCTGTAATTCTGCAGCATTTCTTTGAGCATGCCTGCGGTATGGGAGCTGTCAGTGGAAAGCAGTTTTATGGCCCCCTCTATGTCCCCACTTGCGATAAGAGGCTTCAGGTCCCTTACAGTCCTGCTTATGTAGTTGGAGGCACGGAGATGAAATATGCGTTCCACTATCACAGCCCAGGAAAGCACTGAAAGAAATAGCAAAGGATACATGGCAAGTCCGCCTTTCTGCAATAGCTCAAAAAGTCCTTCCATATCACCTCACCTCACACTTTGGTAGACCCTGCCTCAGCCTGTTGTATAAGTTAACATCCTCGGGACTTGACCTGCTAAGGTCAAACCTCTCCAGCATACAGCTGGCATCTCTTCTTGCACCAAGCTCCAGAAGCACACGGGCACCCTCAAGCACTGCCTGATTGTAGTAGGGTTCCCCCCTATAGTTGAGAGATACTTCCACAAAGTTCTCAAGGGCTTTTTTCTTATCACCCTTTTTCAGGTTGTCAAAGCCCAGAAGAAGAATCGCTTCCCCTCTTAGGCTTCTATCTGGGCTTTTTACAACATAGTCCAGTAAAGCTGTATCCCCACTCTGCCTGTAAAGGTCTATGAGATACCTTTCAAACTCCTGACTTCTGTATCCCCCCTTTATGATATCACGGGAGAGGGAGAGGGCAGAGGAAGTATCTCTCAGAGCTAGGTAAAGACCCACAGCCCTCACCCTGTCGGGGTTTTCCCCTTCAGCAAGAAGGTCCGCAAGGCTCTTAGTATCACCCGCTGATGTGTAGAGCTTTATAAGCTCTTCCCTTGCCTGCCTTCTGTCTTCTTCAAGCTCTGCCTCCCTGTAAACTTTGTAATACAGGACAAGTTTTTTGGGAATCTCCTCTTCCAGTTGGGCAAGCTTAAGGATGGCCTTGAACTTCAGAGGCGTGTTAAGTAGTCTGAGAAGTTCCTGCTCAGCCCCCTTTCTATCTCCCCTCTTTGCCTGAAGCACTGCGTACTGATAGATTATTTCGGGTGGTGGGTTTTTCTCCCTTTCCATGTAGCCTTTTATAAGCCTCTCCATCTCCTCATCCCTTATATCCTTGCCAGAAAACTCAAGAAGGGAGAGGGTTGCCTGTTTTGCCTCCTCCCTGTCAGGAAACCTGCGCAAAACCTCATAGTAGCTTTCCTTTGCTTTTTCTCTGTTTCCCATATTGTAGTGAGCATCTCCCACCCTCAGCATAGCTCTCGCTTTGAGGGGGCTTTTTTCTGAAACTCTGTCAAAGAAGGATATGGCTCTCTGATAGTTACCCTCAAGAAAATAGGACATGCCCAGAAGGTAAACTTCCTCGTCGGACCTGTCTGTGAGAAAGCTCCTTGCCAGCCCCGTATCTCCCAACATCAGGGCGGAGCGGGCTTTGAGTAATTTTGACCTCTGGTCATTCCTTCCCTGGAGCAAACTAATGACCTCTCTGTATCTCTTAAGGTTGTAAAGGGCTATGGACCTGTAGTAAGGGTCTTGGAAGAACCCCAGAGCTCCTAGCCAGTCTCCTCTCCTGAACCTTTCCCATCCGCTGAACTCTCTGGCAAGCTCTGGATATAGCCCCGCCGCCTCAGAAAGCAAAGAGTTCATGTCCCCACCAGTCCAGTAGAGAGCCTCAAGAAGCCACATGTAATCTTCCCTGTCCTTACCTCTCTTGTTTTCTAAAAGACTTATAACCCTTTTGTAGTCTCCCACCCTGACTGCAGAGTATACCGCATACCTGAGATTTCCAGCCTCAAGAAAGCTCTTGAACGCAAGGGAGTAATCCCCTGCGTTGTAAGCTATGATGCCAGCGTTTTCTAAAAAGCGGGGATTTTTTGTCATAGCATATGTGAGCCTTGAAAGATAAAAGTCCTTCTCCGATATGAAGGCATAGAGCTCACCCGCAAGTCTTGGGCTGAGGCTTTCCAGCACTCCTGCATACCTGAAAGCCTGCTCTCCCTTCCCTTCCCTGTATTCAATCAGTGCAAGGTAATAAAGAGCTATGTCTCTGTATGGCTTTCCTGGGGTAGAATAGGAGGAGAGTATGCCTTTTGCCTCAGGCAGGCTTCCTGCAAAGTATTTTATGATAGCAGCCCTCAGCAATGTGCTGTCCCTGTATAGAGGGTTTTCCTTACCTTCCACAAAATCTGATACATACTGACAGTATTGGCTAAAGACCGCACTTTTACAATCTGGTTTTTCTGCCTTGCCTTCTTTTATATTCCTTACCACTTGCCAGAGCCCGTCCCTATTTTCAGGAACAGAGCCTTTCAGGACAAAGTGAAGGGCATAGTAAGCCTCACAGGCAGGTTTCTGATACATGTGGGAAAACTGACAGGAATTACTGAAAAGCTCAAGGGCTCTGCCTTTCTGGTCTTTTGAGTAGGCTATTATTCCAAGCACATACTCTGCCATAGGTTTGAAGGGTGAGTTGGGAATCACAATAACCTTCCCGAGCTCCTCCTCAGCCTGAGAGCTTCTGCCCTTCAGGTAGTAGTCAACACCAAGCCTGTAAGACAGGGCGTCCTTTGGCTCTCCGCAGCTTATACTGCTTGCTCTCTCCACCGGCTTGACCTGAGCGAATTCCATAACCCTTGGAGTTTCAAGCAGGGTAGGAGTCAGGTCGAGCTCTCTTGCGATAGGCATGGGAAGCTTCTCCGGAGGCATTAGCCTGGGCTTTTCCTCAAAAACCTTTCCGGTAAGCTCCACGCTTACGTCAAACTCCTTACTTATCTGCTGGGCAAAGGCAATAGCCAGAAGTAGTAATAGGCTAAAGAGCCTTATAGGCTTCCACATAAAGTTCCCCCAGATGACAGGTTATGTTAAGCCTCATTATAACATTCCTGTCCTTTTCCATGTGAACAAGAGAATAGCTGGCATTATCGCATCCAAAAGACCAGAACTTAGAAAGGTCCACCTTAAGAAGACCGCAATACATACACCTTATGGGAACGGTATGTGAGACAACAGCCACATTCTGACCCCAGTGCCTTTCCTTCAAGTATTCCATAAAGCTATTCACTCTGCTGTAAACATCCTGCAGACTCTCACCACCCTCAAAGCTCACCCTGTGAGGCTCTTCCAACCACTGTCTGAACTGCTCAGGATATCTTTCCTGCACCTCTTCCACAAGAAGCCCAGACCAGTTGCCGTGGTCAATCTCTATAACTCTCCTTTCTTCCACCACCTCAAGACCTTTCACACTGGCTATCTCCTGAGCCGTCTGAAGGGTCCTTTTAAGAGGGGAGGAGTAAAGGGCATGGAGTTCTACATCCTTGAAGTGCTCTCCAAGCCTTCTGGCCTGCTCTCTGCCCCTTTCTGAAAGCTCTGGGTCAAGAAGCCCCTGATACCTGCCTATGGGATTCCACTGACTCTCTGCGTGCCTTATGATGTAGAGCTTTACCATATTCTGTGTTCTATAAGGGTCTGGCTGTAAGCTTTTACACCTTCCCCGAGGTTTACGGGAAAACCCGACCTCTTTAGCACCACCTCAAGCATACCAAGAAGCATAAGACCATCTTTGGGGTCAACGCCCATGTGGGATATGCGGAATATTTTACCCTTGAGCTCATCCTGACCACCTGCAACCCTTATGCCGAGCTTGAGAAGCTCTTTTCTTAACTCTTCAGACCTTTCAGAACTTATCGCACTTACCGAGAGGGCGGGGTTCTCTGCAAACCTCCTCAGACCAAGGGCTTCAACCGCCCTTATAGTTCCCTCAGAGACAGCCCTGTGCCTTTTTTCAACTCTTTCCATACCTTCCTCAAGGAGCATGTGCAGAGACTCTCTCAGAGCAAGTATAAGGCTTATGGCAGGTGTCCATGCAGTCTGACCCTCCTTCTGTTTTGATAGTTCTTTCCTTATGCTGAAGTAGAAGGCTCTGTCTGTGAGATTTTTTTCTGCCCTTTCCGAGAACCAGAGGGTGGAAAGCCCGGGAGGGAGGAGAAAGCCCTTCTGCGAGCCACCCACAAGCACATCAAGACCCCACTCTGAGGGCTTAATGTGATAAACTCCAAGAGCGGTTATGGCATCCGCAATGCACAGGGCATCAAACTCCCTGCATATTCTTCCTATCTCCAGAGCTGGGTGGTAAACACCAGTAGAGGTTTCAGATATCTGAAAGAGAACTCCTCTGCAATCCGGGTTTTCCTTGAGAAGCTTCCTTACCCTTTCCGGGTCTGCAGACTTGCCCCACTCTACCCTGTATTCTATGGGCTTTAGCCCCCAGTGCTGTGCAAGCTTTAACCATCTTTCGCCAAATTTCCCCCCGTTTATCACAAGCACCTTCTCACCTTCTCTGAAAAAGTTGAGAACTGTTGCCTCCATGGCCCCAGTGCCTGAAGAGGCAAAAAAGACAAAGCTCTCCGAGGGCTCATCAAGAAGCTTTTTGAAGAGCTCTCTAACTTCAAGAAAGGCGTGCCTGAACTCTTCGGTTCTGTGATGTATTATTTGCCTTCCGAGAACTTCTCTTACTCTCTCGGGAAGCTCAACAGGACCGGGTGTGAAGATTCTTTCCTGAGACATGGTAGAATATTTTACCCCAAATGCTCGGACTTTCTCTTGCTTTGCTCTCCTCCCTTTTCTGGGGAACAAACGACTACCTGAGCAAAAGGGTTCTACTAAAGGGGGTTGATGAGAACTTCACTCTTTGGGTCAGGTTTCCCATAGCATGCCTCCTGCTTGCACCTCTGGGTGCCCTTTACTGGGATTTAAGCGTAAAAGTAGTCCTGTATGCCCTCCTGTGGCTCCCCCTTGAGGTTCTGGGTGGAGTCTTCTTTATGAAGGGCCTGAAACACGCACCTCTCTCTGTCGCCATGTCCTTCTACTCCTTCATGCCAGTCTTCTCAGCCTTATTTGGCTGGCTTCTCCTCTCCGAGGAGCCTTCCCTCGCTGGTATACTGGGTATGTCTCTGGTGGTGATGGCAAGCCTCCTTCTCGTGGGCTTTTCTCCAAGAGAGTTTTTTAGAAAAAACAGGGGAGTTCTCTACATGCTTATCTCCACCGCCCTTTTTGGTTTTAATGTGGTTCTTGGCAAGGCTTCCATAATGGAGAGCAATAGCCTCTTCTTCAGCTGGTTCTATACTTTCTGCATGAGCCTGGGAACTCTACTGTTTGTGAAGCCCTCTGAAGTTCTCAAAAAGGAAAACTACGCGCACTGGGAGGTCCCACTTCTGGGTTTATTCTTCGCCATAGGTGATGTGCTCTACAACCTGGCACTTTTCTTCACCCTTTCATCTTATGTTGCCTCCGCAGAAAGGCTTTCTCTGCTCGTGGTCCTCCTCTATGGAAAGCTCTTCTTGAGGGAAAGGGCGGAGAGGATATTGCTTCCAGCCATGCTTATGGTAGCAGGCAACGCACTTATGGCCTCTGACTGAGGTATGAGTTCTTATAGGATATGTAGTTTCTGGCAGACTCTTCAATAAGCCTTATTTCCTCCTCTTTCAGGTCCCTAACCACCTTTGCGGGAAAGCCCGCCACAAGCACGCCTGAAGGGAATTTCTTTCCTGGCGTAAGAAGTGCACCAGCCCCTATGAGCACGTAGTCTCCTACCTCAACCCCATCCATCACTACAGCGCCCATCCCCACCAACACATGGTTCCCTATCCTGCACCCGTGCAGTATAACCCTGTGTCCCACCGTTACAAAGTCTCCTATTATGGTGGGATGTGTGTCATGAGTTACATGCACCACCGAGTTGTCCTGTATGTTTGTCCCCCTTCCTATGCGTATGTAATTCACATCACCCCTTATGACGGTGCCGAACCAGACAGAAGAATCCTCACCCATCTCCACATCTCCGATAACTACCGAGTTTTCTGCAAGAAAGACTGAAGGTGGTATGAGAGGGTGCTTGTCTCTGTAGGGCATCAGGAGCGCCATAGGAATATTTTAAGGGAGCTTCCCGCATTCTTCCCAAGTGTATGCAACCTCACTGACAGGAAAATTTTGCTCCCTGAGCTCTAAAGAGCCTCTCTTTGCAGACAGTTTGAGACTCTTCCACTTGAGAGGTTTATGTTCAGTAAGGTAATTAAACCCCGATTCAACATGGGAGTGCCTGAGCCTGAAGGCATAAGCTCTCCACTCTTTGTAGACATATCCGTAGGCATTCATGGACCTCTCATCATAAAACCTCACCGCAGAGAAACCTTCACCAAGCAGCGAGCCGTGCCTGTTGTGCACAAGCAAGGCTTTCCTCACCTGATTCTGCCCATCACCCTCACCGGCTATGAAAAGCCCGTCCGAGGATACAAATCTGAAATAATCAAAGCCTGGTCTTTTGTAAAGTATACTCTCGAGGCCTGCGAGCTTAACAAGGAAACCCTCCGAGTCCCCACCAATTTCCATCCTCCCAGCAGCCCACCTTCCGTTTGTGTATCTTAGATAGTCGTTCTCCTTCCATCCGCTTCTTATGGCCTTCAGAGGTTTCATATAAGGGTCTGTCCACAATATAAAGCCATCGTATTTCCCTTCTTCTCCTACCCTTCCCACCACCACATAGCCACCTCCTGTCCCTGCAAGGCTGTAGGCGTATATGTTATTGTCAGCAGAATAGGCTCTGCCCCTTCTTTTCGCCACTTCTACAATGAAGAGACGCCAGAGATTTTCCCTCAGGCCTCCTACCGCATACTCACAGCTGACCTGCCAGAGTATACCCTCTGGACCCAGAAAAGAGCTTATAACTCCAGAGGTGCTGTTGTAAATCAGAAGCAAGGACCTTTCTCCCGAGTGTCCTGCTGCCACATAATTCCCACCACATTTTTTCACGCTGTATAAACTCTCATCCCTTTTATCCCCTATGAGAAAGGCAATCCTCCTCCTTTCATCCAGGAGAAGGGCCTGGTATCCCTCGCCCTCACTGAAAACCCTTCCTGTAAGGACATGCCCGTCGGATGCAAAGATAGCGCTGTTGAATAGCCCTTCTGCTTGCAATAGGAGGCACTCAAACACCTTTCATCCTCTTTTCATTTTTGAGTGATTATACTCCTCCATAAGGAGGAAGTGCCATGAAAAAGCTCGTCCTTTTGTCTGCAGCCCTTATGGGCCTAAGTGGAGTAAGCGCCGCAGGCGACAGGGTTTACCTTTCCCTAGGGGTAAACCTTGGATACCCGTCCTGTCCTGAAAGGAGGGTGGTGTATGCGGACAGAAGCCCGGATGTGGTCATAATAAGGCCCACACCCGTATATTACTATGCCCCTTACGAAAAGGTGGTCATAATAGAAAAGCGTGGACCCAAGCGCTGGAAAAAACACCCACGCTGGGACTGGTAAAGCTTACAGAGATGTAACTAAGTTAAAGGTAAAACCCTTCTTGACCGCACCTGAAGAGAGACATATACTTTCAGGGAAGGAGGTGCGGTCATGAAGAAGGTTCTTATCCTCACTGGAGATGCTTCAGAAGCCCTTGAGGTCTTCTATCCCCTTTACAGGTTAAGAGAAGAGGGTTTTGATGTGAAGGTGGCAACGCCTGGCAGAAAGCTGGTTCAGACAGTTGTCCACGACATGGAGCCAGGTGTGATGGAGACCTATACGGAGAAGCTTGGCTACAGGCTGGAGGCAGACCTTACCCTCAAGGAGGTAAATCCCGAAGACTTTGATGCCCTTTTTATACCCGGGGGGAGAGCTCCCGAGTATGTAAGGACTCATCAGAAAGCTGTAGAGGTTGTCAGGCACTTTTTTGAGAAGAACAAGCCTGTGGCAACTCTCTGCCATGGTCCTCAACTGCTGGTGGCGGCAGGTGTGGTAAAGGGCAGGAAGGTGAGCGCCTTTTATGTGCTGAAAGCCGATGTTGAGATGGCAGGGGGTGAGTATGTGGACGGTGTGGTTGTGGATAAGAACCTTGTTTCTGGCAGAGCCTGGCCAGACCTTCCAGAGATAATGAGAGAGTTTCTTAAACTCTTAAAGGGTTAAAGATGGGGAATGTGCTCGTGTTATACGACAGCAGAACGGGAAACACGAAGAAGATGGCAGAGCTGGTGGCAGAGGGAGCAAGGAGGGTAGCAGACACTGAGGTCAGGCTCAGGTCTGTTGAGGAAGCCACTAAGGAAGATGTGCTCTGGTGCCATGGTATGGCTGTGGGCACGCCCACCAACATGGGTATAGTGTCCTGGAAGCTCAAGAGGTTTTTTGACGATGTAATAGGAGACCTGTGGGGAAAGATTGATGGCAAGATTGGCTGTGCCTTTTCCTCTTCAGGTGGATGGGGCGGTGGCAATGAAGTGGCGTGCCTCTCTGTGCTTTATATGCTGATAAACTACGGCTTTTTAGTCTTTGGGCTCACTGACTACACTGGAAAAAAGTTTACCCTTCATTATGGCGCAGTTGTGGCAGGAGAGCCAAGAACTCAAGAGGAAAAGGAAGCCTGCCTGCGACTGGGCGAAAGGCTTGCCCAGTATGTGGCGGTGGTTTACGGGGGAAGAAGAGAGCTTTTAGAGCACATAATAAGCTTTGGAGGTAAGTTTCCATGGTAAAAGACTTTGAACTGAAGATAAACGGCAGACTATACAGGGTTAGGGCTTACGAAGATGAGCCCCTTCTGTGGGTTATACGCGAGAGGCTTAGATTGACTGGCACAAAGTTTGGGTGTGGTATTGGCATGTGTGGTTCCTGCACGGTTCTGATGGGCAGGCAGGCGGTCCGGTCCTGTCTTCTGCCTGTAAAGGATGCGGTGGGAAAGGAGATAACAACCATAGAAGGCATACCCTCCGACCATCCCCTCAAAAGGGCATGGCTTGAGCTTCAGGTGCCTCAATGTGGATACTGTCAGCCCGGTCAGCTCATGGAGGCATATGCACTTCTGATGGAAAATCCAAGACCCACAAGGGAGCAAATCATCCAGAGGCTCTCTTCTCACATATGCAGGTGTGGCACCTACAACAGGATAGTCAGGGCGGTAGAAACCGCCTCAAGAGGAGGCAAAGCATGATTACGAGAAGAGAACTTTTAAGACTGGGTGGTCTTACTCTTTCCGTCATGTTAACGCCCGGCGGCTACAGAATTCTCAAGGCTCAGGAAGTGCCAAGAAGGTATGCCCCAAACCTCTGGATAAACCTTTCAAAAGACAACTATCTTACTGTCTTTGTAAACAAGTCAGAGATGGGTCAGGGCGTCTACACAGGTCTTCCCATGCTCATAGCGGAGGAGCTTGACTTTCCCTGGGAAAGGGTAAGGGTAAGACCAGCTCCTGCAGGCAGAGCCTATGTAGACCCCAAGATGGGTATACAGCTTACTGGGGGAAGCACCAGCGTAAGAAACATGTATGAGACCCTCAGGCTCGCCGGTGCCAGCATGAGGGAGATGCTTATCAGTTCTGCCAGCAAAAAGCTGAGTATTCCAGCAGAGCAGATAAGGGCTGAGAGGGGACTGATTGTTGCAGGCGGCAGGCGCTACACCTACGGTGAGTTTGCAGACCTCGCCATGAAAGAGCCTGTGCCGTCAAAACCCAGACTCAAAAAACCGGATGAGTTTATATATATTGGCAGGTCTGTGCCCAGGCTTGATGCACCGGAGAAGGTAGAGGGCAGAGCAATCTTTGGCATAGATACCTTTGAAGATGGCATGGTCTATGCGGTGGTAGAAAGACCTCCCTACTTTGGTGCAAAGCCTATGAAGGTGGAGGCCAGCGAAGCAAAGTCTTTGCCTGAGGTGGTGGATGTCTTTCCCATATCCACAGGTGTGGCGGTATGCGGGCAGTCCTTCTGGTCCTGTCAGAAGGCAAGAGAAAGGGTAAGGATAGAGTGGAGTGAGAGCCTTGTGAAGGGCTGGGGGAATGAGGACCTTGAAAGATACTTTTTGCAGAAGTTGAAAGAGAGAGGTGAAGTGGTAAAGGTTAAGGGAAGCCCCCAGAAGGTTTTTGAAAGCTCATCCACAAGGCTGGAAGAGACCTATATACAACCCTATCTATATCACGCAACCATGGAGCCCATGGCGTGCCTTGCCTGGGTAAAGAAGGACGAGTGCATAGTCTACGCTCCCACTCAGTCCCAGACATGGGTTCTGGAGGCGGCAAAGAGAATAAGCGGGCTTCCAGAGAGCAGGATAAGGGTCATAACCACATATCTTGGGGGTGGCTTTGGAAGAAAGGCAAACGCAGAGTTTGTGGCAGAAGCCCTTGAGATATCAAAGAGGCTTGGAAAGCCCGTCAAGCTCATATACACGAGAGAGGACGACATCAGGTCTGGCTACTTCAGACCTTACAGTGCAACCCTTCTGAGAGCTTCCGCAGACCAGAAGGGCAACATAACCTCTCTTAGCTTTAAGATAGCAGTCCAGCCACTTCTGGGTGGGAGAGCATCAGTAGAGGGTGTGGAAAACATGTTTTATGACATTCCCAACCTGCATGTAGAAAGGGTGGATGTGGAGCTTCCAGTTAGCGTGTGGTTCTGGAGGTCAGTGGGCTCAACCCACAACGCCTTAAGCCTTGAGACATTTATAGACCGTATAGCCTACCAGACAAGGCAGGACCCGGGTGAGCTCAGGCTAAGGCTCCTCAAAAACAACCCGGTAGCCTACAGGGTAGTCCAGACCGCCATGGAAAAGGCAGGCTGGGGCAGGAAGAAAAACCTCGGCATTGCCTACCACTACTCCTTTGGAAGTCATGCCTGCCATGTGGCGGAGGTAAGCCTTGACAGAAAAACCGGTCAGGTAAGGGTTCACAGGGTGGTGGCGGTCATAGATGTGGGTCCTGTGGTGGTCCATCCCGACCTTATCCGCTCTCAGGTGGAAGGGGCTGTGGTTATGGGGCTCAGCATGGCTCTAAAAGAGCAGGTGAAGTTTGCAGGCGGTGGCGTTGAGAACACAAACTTTGGCACATACCAGCTTCTGAGGACCGATGAAGCGCCGGAGATAGAGGTTCACATACTCACCTCAAGGCGTGAGATGGGTGGGGTTGGAGAGCCAGGACTACCACCCACTGCGCCTGCGGTCGCCAACGCCCTCCTGTGGGGCTATGGCATAAGGGTAAACAGATTGCCCATGAGCCCAGAATACATAAAGAGCCTGCTGTGAAATTGAGCCTGCCCTTTCTGGAACACATAGGTGCGGAGCTGGTGAGCCTCTCCCCAGAGGAGGCGGTTCTGATGATAGATGTGAGGGACTATCACCTTCAACACCTTGGCTATGTGCATGGTGGAGTCATATCAAGCCTTGCGGACAACACAGGCTGGTATGCGGTGGTGGCAAACCTCCCAGAAGACAGAACCTCTGTCACCATAGAGATAAAGGTTAACTACCTCAAGCCTGCGGAGAGGGGTGAGCTGGTCGCAAAGGGGAAAGTTCTTAAGATGGGTAAAAGAGTTGCCTTTGCAGTGGTGGAGGTCTGGCAGGGCTCAGAGCTGGTTGCCTACGCCACGGGCACCTATGCGGTGCTTGAATTCAGAAGCTCCTGAACCTAATCCCCACTCTCCTCCGGATAGGTTATGCCTTCAACGGACATAAACTCTATATACTTCAGACCCCAGCGGTGCATGGCTTCAAAGATATCCTCAAGGCTTCTGCCTATTTCCGTAAGCTCGTATTCCACCATGGGAGGCACCACGGGATAGATAGTTCTGCTTACAAGCCCACAGGCTTCGAGCTCCCTGAGCTGTTTTGAGAGCATTCTCTGGGTGATTCCAGGTATTGCCCTTTGAAGCTCAGAAAACCTCTTTTTGCCGTTCATGAGGTTTTTTAGTATGTAGAGCTTCCATTTACCGCTCAGCGTCTGTATGGCGAGCTCTGCAGGGCAAACTACTGAGTTGTTTCTATGTTTCATGGAAGATAGTATATATCAAAACAGACCGTTCTTGACAGACATGCATCGGGGGATAAACTCAAAGGCAGGAGGTATAACCATGAGCGTAATGAAGGGGGTAAACTTCTGGAGCTTTCTCTTCGCATCTCAGATGGGGGGATGGGCTATGGTGGTGCTTGATATGGTGTATGCAGGATGGTTTGGGCTTTTTGGCGTATTCCCCGGCACAAAGGACTGGGGCTGGGTTCTCAAGCATCAGATAGATGCCACCCTTTTTGCCATACCTCTGGTGCTTCCCTATGTATGGAGGCTTCTACCGGGTCCGGGACTTCTCAAGGGCATAATCTACGGAGTGCTCTGGCACATATTTGTCATGATAGTTTCCTTTGTGGGAAGCCTTGGCAACGCCCTGTGGTTTCAAAAGCCCATGCCCGTGAATGCACAGATAAGCACCTTTGTGCTCCACGCAGTGTGGGGTGGAGTAACTGGCTTTCTTTACAATCCACCACAAAAGGAGGTGTAAACATGGCAAGACTTGTAAAGCTTACAGAAAAAGGACCCTACAAGTTAGAGGCTGGCGAGGAAACCTATTATCTTTGCCAGTGCGGTCTTTCTAAGAAGTTTCCCTTCTGCGATGGCTCTCACAAAAGAACAAAGGACGAAGAGGACGGTAAGCTATACTTATATGATGAAAACTCAAGGATAGAAATAAAGCTATAAAGGAGGCTTTTTATGAAGAACTTTGACAGGGAAAAGGCGGTTGAGTATGTGAAAAGGCTTGAAAGCCTTAAAGACCTTCTTTCAGCCTGCCTTGAAGAGGTGGAGGTATGCGCAAGCTACGCTCCTGTGGAGGGTTGTGAAGTCTTCATGAAGAGGCTATACGATAGCCTAAAGGAGCATCAGGAGGCAGTTCAAGAAGCTATAGAACACTGGAATTACATGGTATCTGTGGAGGAGTAAATGGTCTTTAAGTTTCCAGAAACCAACTGGCAGGTGCTTTTGCTTCCACAAAGAGAAAGCTGGCAAAGCGTAGAGGATTTCTTCAAGGTGGTGGAGCCAAAAGAATATGAGGTCTGGGCGGACATAGGCTGTGGTCCGGGATACTTTACCCTGCCTTTAGCTCAGCATGTAAAAAAGGTATATGCCATAGACCAGTCCTCCTTTATGCTGGAAAGGTGCAGGGAAAGGGTTCAGAAAGAGGGACTGAAAAACATAGAATATATGCTCTGTGAGGAAGACCACATGCCTTTAGAGGACAGAGCGGTCAGTGTGAGCCTTCTTGCCAATCTCTTTCATGAACTCTTAAAGCCCGAGGATTTTTTGGAAGAAGTTGGCAGGATAACCAGTCACAGAATAATACTTATAGACTGGCATCCTGTGCACTCACCAGCTGGTCCACCCCTTGAAGAGAGAGTGCCAGAGGATGAGGTGCTCAGCTTCATGGAAAAGAGAGGCTTTAAACTGCTGGAGAGACACTCTGTCTTCCCCTACCACTACTTTTTAATCTTCAGAGCAAAGGAGGCATAACATGATAACAGTAATTTACGCCCATCCCAATCCCAAGAGCTTCAATCACGCCATAAAGGAAGAGGTGCTCGGCTTTCTCTCCTCAAAGGGTCTCAGGTATGAACTTAGAGACCTGTATGCCATGGGCTTTGACCCTGTGCTTTCTGCGAGGGATTTTGAGACCTTTCTTTCTGGAAATGTGCCCGAGGACATAAGGAGAGAGCAGGACATTATAAAGGCGTCCAGCCTGCTTCTTTTTATCTACCCCATATGGTGGACGGGTATGCCCGCCATCCTCAAGGGCTACATAGACAGGGTCTTTAGCTATGGCTTTGCTTATGAGGAAAGGGATGGTGAGCTTGTAGGGCTTCTTTCTGACAAGAAAGCATTCATAATAAACACCCTCGGAGCTTCAGAGCTTGATTATAGACCGTCAGGTATGGAAGAATGTCTGATAAAGACCACAGACACGGGTATTTTCAAGTTCTGTGGCGTGGAGGTGCTCAGACACCTTTTCCTCTACTCGGTGCCTTACATAACCGAGGATGAAAGGAAGGCCATGCTGGAAATGATCAGAAAAGAACTGGAGGAGGTCCTATGAGAGAGTGTCTGAAGCTAATCACAGAAAGAAGGTCCATCACCTTTTTTGACCCTACAAAAGATGTGCCCGATGAGCTTATAAAGGAGATTCTTGAGGTCTCCGCCACTGCTCCTTCTGGCTACAACATACAGCCCTGGGAGGTCATTGTGGTAAAGGACAGGGAAAAGAAAAGGAAACTAAAGGAAATCTGCTATAACCAGCAGAAGGTGGAAGACGCCAGCGCCAACATAGTGCTCCTTGCCAACACAAGGGCTGGATTTGAGCATGTGGACAGAGTTCTTGACAGCTGGATAGAGCTGGGATATGTAAAGCCAGAGGCAAGGGAGAGCCTGAAGGCTCAGATTACCGCAGGCTGGCAGGACCCACAGAGGGCTTTCAGGAAAGCGGTCAGGGACACAGCCCTCTTTGGCATGACCATAATGATTGTTGCCAGAGCCTACGGACTTGAAACCCACCCCATGGAAGGCTACGACGAGCAAAAGCTTAAGGAATTTCTCCTTATAGAAGAGCACAAGGTGGTGCCCATGATAATAGCCATAGGCTACAAGGACCCTTCAAAAGAGCTACTGCCGAGGGCTTACAGGTTCAGGTTCGAGGAGTTTGGAAGGATAGTTTAGTGGAGTCCTTTTTTATATCCTTCGGCTCTGCCTTCCTCGCGGGGGCAATAAACGCAGTGGCCGGCGGTGGAACTCTCATCACCTTTCCCGCTCTTCTCTGGCTTGGGCTTGACCCTGTAGTTGCCAACATTACCAACACGGTAGCCCTCTGGATAGGTTCACTTTCTGGTGCCTTTGGCTTCAGAAAAGAATTCAAGGAGATAAAAAGCCTCATAGCACCCTTTTTCCTGTCTTCTGCTCTTGGTGCATTGGCTGGTGCCCTTCTTCTCCTCAATACACCCTCCCAGACCTTCAGGTCAGTGGTGCCCTTCCTCATATTCTTTGCAGTCTCCATGCTTGCCCTGAGCGAGGTGATAAAAAGGCTCATCTCCAGGTTTTCCCCTGAGAAAAGGGGGCTATACCTGCTCTTGCCTCTTTTTCTTCAATTCCTTACAGGTGTATACGGGAGCTACTTTGGCGCAGGCATTGGCATAATGATGCTGGCGAGCCTGACCCTTTCTGGAGTTCATCGCATCCACACCGCCAACGCCCTCAAAAACCTTCTGGGCTTTTCAATAAACCTTCTGGGTGCTTCCATCTTC
Source organism: Pampinifervens navoyensis (assembly GCF_046159715.1). Classification (NCBI taxonomy): domain Bacteria; kingdom Pseudomonadati; phylum Aquificota; class Aquificia; order Aquificales; family Aquificaceae; genus Pampinifervens; species Pampinifervens navoyensis. The sequence continues at coordinate 205,425 of NZ_JBJXCT010000001.1, read as the reverse complement.
GTGCTTAGCGGAAAAGTGAGCTGGCTTTATGCCCTTTCTATGATGCCAGGCTTTGCACTGGGTGGATATGTGGGAGCGAGGGTTTCTCTGGGACTAAGACCCAGGGTGGTCAGGCTTTTTGTGGTCATGTGGGGGTTTTCTATTGGAGTTTACATGCTGGTGGTAGAATAGTTGTATGCTCAAGCTCAACAGGGCAAAAACTGCAAAAGGAGAGCTGAGAGTCCCTTCCGACAAGTCCATATCCCACAGGGCTGTGATACTCTCTGCACTGGCAGAGGGCGAAAGCTACATAAGAGAGTGGCTCCCTTCCGAAGACACTAAGGCAACCCTCAAGATTGTTCAGAGCCTTGGCGTGGAGGTAAAGAGAAGGGGCAGGAACCTAAGGGTGGTGGGAAAGAACTTCCACTTCTGTGAGCCTGCTGATGTGCTGGACGCCAGAAACTCCGGCACCACAGCAAGGCTTATGATGGGAATGCTTTCAACTCAGCCTTTCTTCAGCGTAATAACGGGAGATGAGAGCCTCAGAGGCAGACCCATGCTGAGGGTTGTAGAGCCTCTCAGGCAGATGGGGGCCTTCCTTGACGGAAGAGAGAGTGGAAACAGACTGCCTGTATGCATAAGGGGTGGTCAGCTCAGAGGCATTTCCTTCTTTAACAAGAAGGCGTCCGCTCAGGTAAAGTCCGCCCTGCTTCTTGCAGGACTCAGAGCTGAAGGCTATACGGAGGTGGTTGAGCCAGTCCTCTCAAGGGACCACACGGAGAGAATGCTCAGAGCCTTTGGAGTGGAAGTCCTGCAGATGGAGGGTGAAAAGGGCCATGTGGCAAAGCTGAAAGGAGGTCAGAAGCTCACAGCCACAGAGGTTTTCTGTCCTTCAGACCCATCCTCCGCCAGCTTCTTTGTGGCTTTTGGCACCCTGCTGGAAGGCTCAGAGCTACTTCTGAAAGATGTGCTGGTAAATCCCACAAGGGATGGCTTTTTCAGAAAGCTCAGGCAGATGGGGGCAGACATAAGATACGAAAACATGAGAGAAATCTCGGGTGAACCCATAGCGGATGTTTATGTGCAATACAGGGGAAGGCTCAGGGGCACGCATGTGTCTGCGGAGGAAGTGCCCTCAATGATTGACGAACTTCCAATACTTGCTGTTGTCATGGCTCTGGCAGAGGGCAGGTCTTCCGTGAGGGGTGCTCAGGAGCTCCGTGTCAAAGAGAGCGACCGCATAAAGGCTGTGGTGGAAAACCTCAGAGCCATGGGAGCCATAGTAGAAGAATACGAGGATGGTTTTGAGATTGAAGGCGTTGAAGTGCTCAGGGGTGCGGTCATAAAAACCTACTCAGACCACAGAATAGCCATGGCTTTCTCTGTTGCAGGGCTTGTGGCAGAGGGAGAGACACTGATTGACAATCCAGAGTGCGTTGCTGTATCTTATCCAGCCTTCTACAGGCACCTTGACTATATTTTAAAGGGATGAGAGTGGATGACCTTCTTCTCAGAATGCGAGCGGTCTTTACTCCAGAGCAAGTGGAGGTGCTCACTGAACTTATCAAGTTTATGGACCAGCTTGTGAAAGCCACAGACTTTCTTGAAGTAAAAGAGGCAATAAATTCCCTCACAGATGTGGTGAGAGAACTTGCTCTTACTCAGAAGAAAACAGAAGAGGAGCTGAGGGAGCTGAAAGAGGTTCAGAAGATAACCGAGCAGAAGGTGGCAGAACTTGCAGAGGCTCAGAAAAGAACTGAAGAGGAGCTCAAAAGGCTCTCAGAAGCTCAGAAGATAACTGAGCAGAAGGTGGCAGAACTTGCAGAGGCTCAGAAAAGAACTGAAGAGGAGCTGAGAGAATACAAGAAAATCACAGAGCAGAGGTTTGCGGAGCTGGCTTCTGAAGTTAGAAAAACGCAGGAAATACTCCAGGATATGCTGATAGCTCAAAGGGAAATGAACAAAAAACTCGGTGGTATAGACCAGACTATGGGGTATATGCTTGAGAACGAGGCCTACAGGCATCTACCTGCCTACCTTGAGAAGCACCTGGGAATAAAAGTGATAAGTCGCATCATAAGAGAAGAAATTGGCGGAAAAGAGATAAACCTTCTGGCGGAAGGTGTGCGTAATGGCACTAAGGTGTTGATAGTGGGTGAAGCAAAAAGCAGGCTATCTATAGGACCAGAAAGAGCAAGAGATGTATTTGAAGAAGTGGAGGACAAAATAAGGACAGTGCTTGAAAGATTTGTGGAATACACTCCAGAGCAAGTATTGCCAGTTATTGTGACTCACTTTGCCAGCAAAGCCTTTCTGGAAGAGGCTCAGAAGCAGGGATACATAGTTGTTCAGAGTTTTGAATGGTGATTAGAAAGGCAAGGCTCAAGGACACTTCCGAGATTTATAACCTTATAAACCATTATGCCAAAAGTGGCATACTTCTTCCCAGAAGTCTCAACTCCATATACGAAAACATCAGAGATTTCTGGGTGTATGAGATGGACGGAAAGGTGGTGGGATGTGCAGCGCTTCATGTGGTCTGGGAGGACCTTGCAGAAATTAAGAGCCTTGCTGTGAGTGAAGATTACAGAGGCCTGGGTATAGGAACCATGCTTGTGGAGGCATGTCTGAAGGAAGCTGAAGAGCTTGGGGTAAAAAGGGTCTTTGTGCTTACTTATGCCCAGAGTTTCTTCTCAAAGCTAAGCTTTGAGGAAGTGGAGAAGATAAAACTACCTCACAAGGTCTGGGGCGAGTGCATAAACTGCGTCAAGTTTCCCTCCTGCGATGAAGTTGCCATGTGGGTTGACCTTGAAAAAGTTGCCTTTAAACATGACGCCAAAGTTTAGCTACATAACTTCAAGGGAAAGGCTGAGTAGCGTATACGAGCAACTCAGGGAGGAAAGATACCTCTTCCTTGATACTGAAGTCTCTGGTGACCAGATAAGGTTAGTTCAGGTTGGGGGAAAGGATGAAATATTCATACTGGACCTCTTTGACCTGGGTGAGGAGGGTATTCTTTTTCTGAAAAGACTACTTTCTGGCAGAGGTATAGTTGGCCACAATCTGAAGTTTGACCTCAAATACCTGTATGCTTATGGGATAGAGCCCTACGCTGTCTTTGATACCATGATAGCCAGTCAGCTCCTCGGCGATACGGACAAGCACTCCCTCCAGAAGGTTGCCATGCATTATCTTGGGCAGGTTCTGGACAAAGGCCTTCAGGCATCCAACTGGGGGCAGCCCTTTCTGGGAAGAGAACAGCTTGAGTATGCAGCGCTGGATGTAAAGGTGGTCAGAGAGCTTTTCCATATTTTCCTTGATAAGCTCAACGAGCATCCTCACAGGGAGGAGGTTCTTTTAAAAACCAGAACCTCAAAGGTTTTTGGACTTCTTAACCCGGTCGCCATAGTGGAGATGGCCTTTGTGCAGGAGACTGCAAAGCTGGAGCTGAAGGGCATACCTGTGGATAGGGAGGAGTTGGAAAGAAAGCTGAGAGAACAGGAAAAACTCCTTCAGAAAAAGGTCATGGACTTTATGTTCCGCTACAGAGCAGACCCCATGTCCCCAAAGCAGGTGGGAGAGCTTCTCACAAAAAAGTTTGGTCTTGACCTGCCAAAAACAGAAAAGGGGAACGTCTCAACAGACGATAAAGTTCTTGCAGAGCATTCACTTCACCCTGCAGTTTCTGAACTTCTTGAGATAAGAGGATTAAAAAAGACCATAGAAAAGCTTCAGGAAATCAGAGATAAACTCAGAGGAAACAGAGTTTATCCAGAGTTCAAGCAGATTGGTGCCATAACTGGAAGGATGGCAAGCATGAACCCAAACGTGCAGAACATACCAAGAAACCTCAGAAGCATATTTAAAGCAGAAGAAGGAAAAACCTTTGTAATAGCAGACTTCTCCCAGATAGAGCTCAAAATCGCAAGCGAGTATGTGGGAGAAGAGAAGATGATTCAGGCTTTTCTGCAGGGTAGAGACCTCCACAGGTATACCGCAAGCGTATTTCTGGGAAAAGCTGAAGAAGATATAACAAAAGAAGAGCGTCAGCTTGCGAAGGCTGTGAACTTCGGGCTCATATACGGCATATCTGCAAAAGGTCTTGTGGAGTATGCAAAAACCTACGGAGTGGACCTCTCCCCTGAATCTGCACAGAAAATAAGGGATAGCTTTTTCAACTATTACACCTCCATAAGGGCATGGCACGAAAGAGTAAAAAAGGAACTCAGAGAGTTCAAAGAATCAAGGGGGCATACCCTTCTTGGAAGACCATACATTGCCCATACTTTCCCTGATGCGGTGAACTACCCTATACAGGGGACGGGTGCAGACCTTCTAAAGCTCTCGGTGCTCATGTTTGATGCGGAGGCAAGAAGGGAAAACCTGAAAGCCAGTGTGGTCAACCTGGTTCACGACGAAGTGCTCGTTGAGTGTGAAGAAACTCAAGCAGAGAAGGTGAAAGAAGTTCTTGAGAGAACCATGAAGCATGCAGGCAGGATAGTTCTAAAGCAAGTTCCGGTGGAGGTTGAGGTTTTTGTAAACAAAAGATGGGAGAAGGATTAAATTATTAAGCATGGGGAGGCTGTGGGTTCTCTTAGGAATTTTAATCTTCTCCTGCGGTCCAAAGCTGAGCACGCTGGAAGAATACGAGAAGAAAAACCCATACCCCGCCGGTGAAGAGAGGCTCCAGTATGCTTCAAAAGGAAGCCTTATGCCCAGAAATGGCTATCAGGACCTATACTCAGAGAGGAGGGCCTCAAGGGTTGGAGACTTAATATTCCTTCAGGTGGTGGAAAGCATAAACGCAGTGGAGAGTGTCTCAAACCAGACTCAGAGGTCTTCAGCCTTTCAGCAGGGAATAAGCTCCTTCTTCGGGCTTTCTCAGAATACCCTTACAGACATAGGAGGTCAGGGCTCTGGGCAGATAAACACAAAGGGCTCAGGCAAAGTGCAGCAGACAGGTGTTCTGACCACAAAGCTCGCCGGAAGGGTGATGAAAGTTTATCCTAACGGCACCATGCTTGTGGAGGCGAAGAAAGAAATAATCATGAACAAGGCACAGAGAGAGGTGGTCCTCAGGGGCATAGTCAGACCTGAAGATATAGACAGCACCAACACTGTCTCCAGCGACAGAATAGCAAACCTTGAAGTTTTTATAGATGGAAAGGGTTTTCTGGCTGACGGAGGTAGCCCCGGATGGTTTGCAAGAATACTTGCAAAGGTTTTGCCCTTCTGATGCTTCTTTTTTCTCTTAGCTTTGCCACACGCATAGGAGATGTGGCCACCATAGAGGGAAACAGAAGTAACTATCTTGTGGGCTACGGTCTTGTGGTGGGTCTTAGAGGAACTGGTGATGGAAAGAGCACCCTCTTCACAGTAAGAAGTATAGCCAACATGCTGAGCAGAATGGGTATTGTGGTGGACCCCAGACGCATGACCACAAAGAACGTGGCCGCAGTGATGGTCACCGCCAAGCTTCCACCCTATGCAAAGCCAGGAATGGCTATGGACGTGGAGGTCTCTTCCATAGGTGATGCAAAAAGTCTTGAGGGTGGCACTCTCCTGCTTACTCCACTGAAGGGTCCAGACGGCGAAGTATACGCCCTTGCGCAAGGGCAGGTAATCGTGGGGGGCTACGAAGCAAGGGGAAGAGGAGCTCAGCAGATAAAAAACACGCCCACAGTGGGGAGAATACCAAACGGGGCTATCGTAGAAAGGGAGCTGCCCCTTCAAGGGATGCCAGAGGAGCTCAACATCTATCTGGACAACCCCAGCTTTTCCATGGCAAGGCTAATTCAGGACAGGATAAACGCAGAATTTGGCATGCAGGTTGCTCAGGCACTTGACGCAGGCACAGTCAGACTGAGAATCCCCGCCGGCGTTAACCCTGTTGACTTTCTCGCAAGGGTTGAGGACATAAATATAGATGTGCCTTCTGTGGCAAGGGTTGTTATAGACGGCAGGACCGGGACGGTTCTGCTTGGTGGTGATGTGACCATAAACCCCGTGTCCGTGGCTGTGGGGAGCCTTACAGTCACTATAAGGGAAACACCGGAAGTGGTCCAGCCCCCACCCCTATCGCCAGGAGAGACAAGGGTCGTTCCCAGAACGGAGCTGAAAGTTCAGGAAAAAGAGGCAAGGCTTCTCGAGCTCAGAGGTGCCAGTGTTTCACAGCTTGTGGAGTCTCTAAACAGAATAGGTGCAACGCCAAGGGAGATAATCTCCGTCCTTCAGGCAATAAAGGCTGCAGGAGCTCTAAGGGCAAAGCTGGAAGTGCTCTAAAGGAGCTGAAGCTCAAGCCTTGCCCTTTCCTCGTCCACACCCACCACTGTGACCTTTACCCTGTCACCCAGCCTGAAAACTTTACCACTGCTCACTCCCACAAGCCTGTGAGCGGGTTCATCGTAAATATACTGGTCTTCCTTCAAGCTCGTTATGCTCACAAGCCCTTCCACAAGATACTCCTGAATCTCTACAAAGATACCAAAGGAAGTCACGCCGGTTATTATTCCCTCAAACTCTTCACCTATGTGGGCTTTCATAAAGCGAGCTTTGAGTCTGTCTATTGCCTCCCTTTCCACATCCTCTGCAAGCCTTTCCTGCTGTGAGAGGTGCATGCCAGCCATTTCAAGGTATCCAACTGTTTTTTCGAAGTCTATATCCTCACCTCTGAGAGCCTTCTTCAGAAGCCTGTGAACTATGAGGTCAGGATACCTTCTTATTGGTGAAGTAAAGTGGGCATAGTGTTCAGAGGCGAGGCCGAAGTGTCCCAGATTGTGGGGCGAATAGTGGGCCCTTTTCATGCTTCTTAAGGTAAGAAACCTCACCAGATTTTCCTCAGGTCTTCCCTCAAAGTCCTCTATTATCTTCTGGAAAAACTTGGGGCTCAGAGAGGGCTTTTTAACCTTGTAGCCAAGCCCCGCAAGAATCTCAAGCAGATTCTCCACCTTCTGAGGGTCTGGCTTTTCGTGAACCCTGTAAAGACAGGGATAGCCTGCCCTTTCAAGGTGCATGGCAACCGTCTCGTTGGCAGACACCATAAACTGCTCTATTATCCTGTGGGCAACATGTCTTTCATAGGGCATAAGGGCAACAGGCTCCCCATATTCGTCCACGATGAGCTCCGCCTCTGGCAGGTCAAAGTCTATGCTCCCCCTCTCCCATCTTACCTTTGAAAGTATCCTGTAAAGGTTTTCCATAAGCCTGAGAGGTTCCACCAGCTGTGGATACCTGTTCTCAAGAGCCGGGTCGCCCACAATAAGCATAAGGGCTTCCCTATAGGTGAGCCTTGCCTTGCTCCTTATTACGCTTTCATATATATCATACTCTAAGAGCCTTCCCCCCTCATCAAAGAGCATCTCGCAGGTAAAAGCCAGCCTGTCCTCGTAAGGTTTAAGACTGCACAGGTCTCCTGCAAGCCTCTCTGGAAGCATGTGAAGTGCCCTGTCTGGCAGATAAAAGGTAAAACCTCTTTTAAATGCTTCCTTGTCCGTTGCAGACCCCTCCTGCACAAAATGAGAAACATCTGCTATATGAACCCAGAGTCTGTAACCTTCTGGAGACTTTTCTATTGCTACCGCATCGTCAAAGTCCTTTGCCTTCTCTGGGTCTATGGTAAAGCACAGCTGGTCTCTCAGGTCTTTCCTTCTTTTAAGTTCTCTTTTGAAGTCTACCCCCATACCACCCACTTCTCTGAGCACTTCCTCAGGGTATGAGATGGGCAAGTCATACTTTCTTATGAGCACATCTATGATAAGGTTCCTCTCTTCCGGATGTCCAAGCACCTCCCTTATCCTGCCCACAGCAGGACCTTCCTTTGTGGGAAATTTTTTTATCTCCACCACCACAAGTGTCCCATCCCTAAGGTCACCGCATGCGTTTCCCTCAAGGATTATGGTCTGATGCTGATTTTCATCCACAGGCAGGGCAAGGCAGGATTTTTTCTTCTTCTGAAGCTTGCAGACTATCTCCTTTTTTGCCCTTTTTAAAACCCTGAGAACCCTCACTTCCTTCTTTCCTCTGTATTCAACCACCCTGGCTCTCACCACATCCCCGCCGAAGAGCCTCGCCATCTCAAAAGGGGGTATGTATATGTCCTTTCTGCCCTCCCCAATCTGCAGAAAGCCAAAGCCAGCAGGATAGGGTATTACCCTGCCGCTAACTATCTCCTCTTCAGCACAGAAATACTTACCCTTTTGCAGACTCACCTTGCCTGACTTTCTGAGAGCCTTCAAGGTTTTCTTGAGAGCCTTTCTTCCCTTCTGGTCTAGCCCAAGCTGTCTGGCTATCTCTTCAAAGCTAAGGGGCTTCTTGCTGCCCTTGAGCAGGTTTAGAGTTAACTCTTCTATGGAAACCCCTTCCATTGTAAAATATTTAACCATGAAAGACTGGAAAAATTACAGTGCAAAAATCGAAGAGCTTAGAAAAGCCCTTGAAGAAAGCCTGAGCGGTCTTGATGTGGAGTATGAACTTAAAACTCCCGAAGACCCAGACTTTGATACCCGTTTTAGAGTGCCCTACGTGCTTCTGAGGTATTACACCGATGAAGAGCATGCACACGAGAGAAAGATAGAGCTCTTTGAGTATTACTTTGAGGCACCTGCTGAAGAGACCGCAAAGCTAATAAAGGATATGGTAGAGGAGTTTCTTATGGAGATAGACCAGAGCGAATACGGTGGTGGTTGAGATATAATAATAAATTTTGAAGAAACCCAGGAGGAAAAAGATGGCATTACCAAAGGCATTAAAGGAAGAGGTCATAAGAAGCTTTCAGAGGCATGAGAAGGACACAGGCTCACCCGAAGTGCAGATAGCCATACTAACCGAGCGCATAAACAAGCTTACTGAGCATATGAAAAAGCACAAAAAGGATGTGCATTCAAGACGTGGCCTTATAGCACTCATACATGCAAGGAGAAAACATCTTGAATACCTTAAAGAAAGAGATTACAGGAAATACCTGGAGGTAGTAGAAAGACTTGGGCTGAAGGTAAGATGATGGAAAGAGTTTCTGCAAAGCTGGGAGAATCGGAGATTGTAATAGAGACTGGGCTCTACGCCAAACTTGCCGATGGTGCTGTTGTTGTTCGTCAGGGTGATACGGCGGTTCTGGTTACTGCGGTGATGTCGGAAGAGCCCGTTCAGGGCATAGACTTTGTCCCGCTTTCTGTGGACTACAGGGAGCAGTCCTCTGCATGGGGTAAAATCCCCGGAGGTTTTGTCAAGAGAGAGGGCAAGCCCACAGACAGGGAGGTGCTGGTCTCAAGGGTCATAGACAGACCCATAAGACCCATGCTTCCAGAGGGCTTTTTTCACGATGTGATAATCACAGCCCTGACCCTTTCGGCAGATGACAGATATGACCCGGATGTGCTTGCCATAACCGGTGCCTCTGCAGCCCTGCACATTTCAAGAATACCCTTCGAAGGTCCCATAGCGGGTGTTAGAGTTTGCAGGATAGATGGGCAGTTTGTGGCAAACCCCACCTACGAGGAGCGTCAGAAGGCAGACCTTGAGATAGTTATGGCGGGAAGCAAGGACGCCATAGTGATGGTGGAGGGCGGTGCAAAGGAGGTGGACGAGGATACGCTCACAGATGCTCTATACTTTGGACTCCATGCAATTCAGGACATCATAAGGGCTCAGGAAGAGCTCAGAAGCAGGGTAGGCGTGACAAAGGTATCCTTTGAAGGTATGGAACTCCCTGAAGACCTTCAGAGGGCTCTGGAGGATTTCTGCACGGAGGGCATATTCCAGTCTTTTAGCATAGCAGATAAGCGGGAAAGAAAGAACTTCCAGTCAAACCTGTTAAAGAGCTTTATAGAAAGCCATCAGGTGCCGGAGGAGCTTCATTTCAAGCTGAGCTACAACTACAAAAAGCTCATAAGCAAGCTCATGAGAAAGAAAGTGCTCCTTGAGGGTGTGCGTATTGACGGAAGGGGTCCAAAGGACATCCGGCCCATAAGTATAGAGGTTCATCCTTTTGAAAGGCCGCACGGAAGTGCCATATTCACCAGGGGTCAGACTCAGGCTTTTGCCACTGCAACGCTGGGATCTCCAGAAGAAGCCCAGATGGTGGAAAGCATATACGAGGGAGAAACCTTCAAAAGGTTCATGCTCCACTACAACTTCCCTCCCTTCTCCACAGGAGAGGCAAAGCCCTGGGGTCCACCCAGAAGGAGAGAAATAGGGCATGGAGCCCTTGCAGAGAGGGCAATAGAGCCTCTCATACCACCAGAGACGGAGTTCCCCTACATCATAAGGGTGGTTTCCAACATCCTTGAGTCCAACGGATCCACCTCTATGGCAACCGTATGCGCCGGTTCTCTGGCTCTTTTTGATGCAGGAGTGCCCCTCAAAAAGCATGTGGCGGGCATAGCCATGGGGCTTATCATGGAAGGAGACAGGTATGCCATACTTTCAGACATACTGGGAGATGAGGACCAGCTTGGGGACATGGACTTCAAGGTGGCTGGCACAAAAGATGGAATCACCAGCGTGCAGATGGATATAAAGGTAAAGGGCCTCAGAAAGGAAATCATGAAAGAAGCCCTTCAGCAGGCAAAAGAAGGAAGGCTCTACATACTGGAAAAGATGTACGGGGCAATGCCAGAGCCAAGAAAAGAGGTCTCCCCCTACGCACCTAAGATTGAGATAATCACCATACCCGAAGACAAGGCTCTTGTGGTTATAGGACCCGGTGGCAGGAACGTGAAAGAGTTTAGGGACAAGATGGGGGTATCTGTATGGGTGCATGAAGGTGGTAGAGTTTCTCTCACATCCAGCTCAAGGGAAGCTATAGAGGAAGTAAAGAGGGCAATTCAGAACCTTATTGCGGAAGTAGAGGTTGGAAAAGTGTATAAAGGGAAGGTCACAAGGGTAGAGCCCTATGGAGTCTTTGTGGAGATACTGCCCGGCAAGGTGGGACTTCTGCACGTGAGCAAGATGGAGGGTTATATTAAAGACGTGAGGGCCCGTTTCAGCGTGGGGGATGAGCTTCTGGTGAAGGTGCTCGAGGTGGACGAACAGGGAAGGGCGAAGCTAACCAACATGGGCATAAGGGAGCCGGCGTAGCTCAGAGGCAGAGCGAGGCACTCGTAATGCCTAGGCCGTGGGTTCAAATCCCACCGCCGGCTTGGAGAAGACCATGAAGATAAAGGTCAAGAGGCTTCCACACTCAGAGGGACTCCCACTGCCCTTTTATGCCACAGAGCATGCCTCTGGCATGGACCTGCTGGCTGCAGTCTATGAGCCCCTAGTTCTAAGGCCCCTGCAGAGGGTCCTCGTGCCCACAGGCATCGTAATTGAGCTGCCACAGGGCTACGAAGCTCAGATAAGACCGAGAAGTGGCCTCGCCATAAGACACGGCATAACCCTTCTCAATACCCCAGGTACCATAGATGCGGACTACAGAGGGGAGATAAAGGTGATTCTCATAAACCTCGGGGAAGAGGGCTTTACCATAAACAGAGGGGACAGAATAGCGCAGATGGTCATATGTCCTGTGGTAAAGGTGGAGCTGGAGGAGGTGGAGGAACTCAGCGATACACATAGGTCTGATGGAGGCTTTGGCTCAACGGGATATAATATATAGGCCATGGACCTTCATACCATATTCCTCTATCTTGCCATAATACTGTTTCTCGCCAGAATAATAGGAGACACCTTTGGAAGGCTCGGGCTTCCCCCGGTTCTGGGGGAGATACTGGTGGGTGTTATCCTCGGAAAGAGTGCCCTGGGGCTTATTGAGCCCAGTGAGGTTATAAGACTTCTTGCAGAGATAGGGGTAATACTTCTTCTTTTTCACATCGGCCTTGAGGCAGACATAAACCAGCTGAAAAAGGTTGGTATTTCAGCCTTTGTGGTGGCTACTGTGGGGGCTTTTACGCCCATGGCGCTTGGAACACTCCTGAGCTACTACGCGCTTAACCTGCCCCTTACCGTTTCCCTCTTTATAGGCGGAACGCTGACCGCCACCAGCATAGGCATAACGGTAAGGGTGCTCGATGACCTCGGGAAGATGAAGGAGAGGTTTGCCCAGATTGTTCTGGGTGCGGCGGTGCTTGATGACATCTTTGGGGTTATAGTGCTTGCAGGGCTGTATGAATTTTCAAGGGAGGGCGTGGTTCACTTTGATGCCCTTACCATGCTCATTTTGTATATTGCCACCTTCTTCATCTTCTCGCCCATACTTGCCCAGATTCTTGCAAGGATAATAGCCATGCTATCAAGAAAGCTAAGAACGGAGGACTTCATACCACCTACAGTGGTTGCCACCATATTCCTCTTTGCCTTTCTTGCTCATGAGGTGGGCTCTCCGGAAATACTGGGTGCCTTTACCGCAGGACTTGCCCTCTCAAGACGTTTTGCCCTACCCTTTGCCCTCTTTTTGAGAACTGATGAAAGGCTCGCCCACAAGGTGGAGCATACCATAATGCCCCTTGTATGGGTCCTCACGCCCATATTCTTCGTGTATGTGGGTCTTCAGCTCAACCTCAAGGCGATAGACTTTTCCTCAGCAAAGTTCTGGACGCTATCGGCGCTAATACTGCTTGTGGCAATCGTGGGTAAGGTCATCTCTGGCTTTTTTGTCAGCGGCACCATGAGGGAGAAGCTCCTTGTTGGCTTTTCCATGCTGCCCAGGGGCGAGGTGGGGCTCATCTTTGCAGAGTTTGGAAGGCAGAGCAAGCTCTATGATGACACACTATACGCAGTTGTTATCTTTGTGGTGGCGGTCACCACACTGATGGCACCCATCGTGCTCAAATACCTTGCAAGAGAATGAAGGTAGAAGACTTTGACTATCACCTTCCGGAGGACCTCATAGCAAAGTATCCAGCCCAGCCAAGACACAGTGCAAGGCTCATGGTGCTTGATAGAAAGGACCAGAGCTTAAGGCACGACACCTTCTGGAACCTGCCCCTTTACCTTCAGGAGGGGGACCTTCTTGTCTTTAACAACTCAAAGGTTCTGCCCGCAAGGCTCTATGGAAGAAAGCCCACAGGTGGAAGGGTGGAGGTGCTTCTTACAGACTTTATCAGCAGGGAGGAGTGGTATGCACTCATAGGAGGCAGGGGCATAAGGGAAGGTCTCAGCATTGAGGTTGCGGAGGACCTTAGGGTGGAGATATTAGAGCACCTTGAGGAAGGACGCTTCCGTGTCAGGCTTCACTCTCCTGACCCCATAAAAGCCCTTGACAGACATGGGAAGATTCCCATACCACCATACCTGAAAAGAGAAGAAGAGCCATTAGACAGGGTTTACTATCAGACAGTTTTTGCCCAGATGGAAGGCTCTGTGGCGGCGCCCACCGCCAGCCTGCACTTTTCTGAAGAGCTTCTTAAAAGGCTTGAGGAGCATGGCATAAAAAGGACCTTCATAACCCTTCATATATCCTACGGCACCTTTAAGCCTGTAAGGGTTCAGGAGGTGGAGCTGCACAGGGTGGACCCTGAGTATGTGAAGGTCTCGGAGGAGGCGGTAAGAGCCATAAGAGAGGCAAAAGCCCTGGGCAGGAGGGTTGTGGCTGTAGGCACCACAGTGGTTAGAGCCTTAGAAACTGCAGGCTATGAGCCTTTTGAGGGATGGACGGACCTGTATGTATATCCGGGATACAGCTTCAGGGTGGTGGACGCCCTTATCACCAACTTCCACCTTCCAAGGTCTTCTCTCCTCTTTCTTGTCTGTGCCTTTGGAGGTAGGGAGTTTATACTCAGGGCTTACGAAGAGGCTGTAAGGGAGAAATACAGGTTTTACAGCTACGGGGATGGGATGCTTATACTCTGACTACTCCACCCAGTAGTTGGGTGCTTCCTTCGTTATCTGCACATCGTGCACGTGAGACTCCCTGTAGCCCGCCCAGGTGATACGCACAAACTTTGCCTTCTGACGCAGCTCCTCAAGACTGCTGGCACCCACATAGCCCATGCCAGACCTGAGACCCCCCACAAGTTGATATATAACATCGCTCAGTTTGCCCCTGTAGGGCACTCTGCCCTCTATGCCTTCGGGCACGAACTTCTCCAGCCTCTCCTGTGCGTATCTGTCTGCGCTCCTCCTGCTCATCATGGCACCCAGTGAACCCATCCCCCTGTATACTTTATAAGCCCTTCCCTGATAGTAGACGGTCTCGCCGGGGGACTCTTCCGTGCCTGCAAGCAGGTTTCCCAGCATAACAGAGCTTGCGCCCACCGCAAGGGCTTTTACTATGTCTCCCGAATACCTTATACCTCCATCTGCAATCACTGGAACTCCATACTCCTGTGCCACCTCGTAAGCCCACCTTATGGCAGTTAGCTGCGGCACTCCAACCCCAGCCACTATGCGCGTGGTGCATATGGAACCTGGACCCACTCCTACTTTTATGGCATCCGCACCCGCCTTTATAAGGTCAAGGGCACCTTCCTTTGTAGCCACGTTGCCTGCGATTACCTGAAGCTCTGGATAGTGGGATTTTATGTTTTCTACCGTCTCCAGAACCCTCTTTGAATGACCATGGGCTGTGTCTACCGCCACAGCGTCCACTCCAGCGGAGACAAGGGCGGAGACCCTTTCCATGGTGTCTGGGCCTGTGCCCACCGCCGCACCAACCCTCAGCCTTCCCAGCTCATCCTTACAGGCGTTAGGATACTTTCTTCTTTTGGTTATGTCCTTTATGGTTATAAGGCCCACGAGCCTTCCTTCCCTGTCCACAATGGGCAGTTTTTCCACCTTGTGTTTTTGAAGTATCTCTGTAGCCTCCTCAAGGGTAACCCTTTCCTGAGCCACCACAAGGTTCTCGGAGGTCATAAAGAGGGAGACGGGCTTGTCGTAGTCGGTGGACTTTATGAACCTCAGGTCTCTGTTGGTCAGTATCCCCACAAGCCTGTTGCCGTCGCTCACAACGGGAACACCCGATATCCTGTATCTTTCCATTATCTCAAGGGCTTGCCTGACTGTTGTATCCGGTGTGACCGTTACCGGCTGGAGTATCATACCACTCTCTGACTTTTTGACCCTTTCCACCTCCTGAGCCTGCTCTTCTACGGAGAGGTTTCTGTGGACTATGCCTATTCCTCCCTCACGGGCGAGGGCTATGGCAAGGCGGGACTCAGTCACAGTATCCATGGCGGCGGAGACTATGGGTATGTTGAGCCTTATCTTCTTTGTGAGCCATGTGGATACATTCACCTCGTGAGGCAGAACTTCAGAATACTGAGGAATTAAAAGCAGGTCATCAAAAGTATAGGCATCAAATACTTCCATGTATTAATTATATTCCAACCTCTATTTCATACTGTCTTATCTTTCTGTAGAGATTGGAGAGGTCTATACCTATGGCTTCTGCAGTCTTTTTCAGGTCGTAGCCATATTCTCTGAGTTTGCGTTCTATAAACAGCCTTTCAAAGCCCTGCCTTGCCTTTCTAAGGTCCTTTTCCATCAGCAGTGAGTTTATATCCTCCGGCTCATGGTCAAAGCCAAGAAGGCTTCTCAGGTCTTTTTCCGTTATCTGCGTGCCCTCATGAAGTATGGCGAGCCTTTCCATGAGGTTTTTAAGCTCCCTCACGTTGCCCTTCCACTGGTAGGTCTCAAGGAGTCTCTTTGCCCCCTCGCTGAGATATTTGGGAGGCTTGCCATATTCTTTTAGAAACCTGCTCAGAAAATGCTCTGCCAGCAGGGCTATATCTTCGCCCCTTTCTCTGAGAGGTGGCAGAGTTATCACAAAGGTAGATATGCGGTGGTAAAGGTCCTCTCTGAAGTTGCCCTTTTTTACCTCTTCCTGCAGGTTTTTGTTGGTAGCACACACAAGCCTGAAGTCTGACCTTATCACCTGATTGCCCCCAAGCCTTGTGAACTCCCTTGTTTCAATCACCCTCAGGAGTTTTGCCTGAGCCTTCTGGCTCAGCTCTGAAACCTCATCAAGAAAAAGAGTTCCGCCGTGTGCCAGCTCAATCTTTCCCAGCTTCCTCTGGCTTGCGGAGGTAAAGGCCCCCTTCTCGTAGCCGAAGAGCTCCGCCTCCACCAGTTCATCAGGAAGCCCCGCGCAGTTTATGTCCACAAAGGGACCTTCTGACCTTTCTGAAAGGCTGTGAATTCTTCTGGCTACAAGCTCCTTTCCCGTCCCACTCTCGCCCAGAATCAGGATGCTGGCACCGGTAGGTGCCACCTTGCTTATGAGCTCCTTTACCTGAAGGATTTGCCTGCTGTTGCCCAGAATAGGGTCTTCTTCCTCCTCCCTCCTTGACCTTATGCTTTCCCTGAGAGACCTCTCCACAGTGGTTATGAGCCTATCCATGGAGAAGGGCTTTTCTAAAAAGTCGTAGGCACCTTCCTTAACCGCCCTTACCGCATGCTCCGTTTTGCCATGTCCCGTTATCACTATTACCGCAGAGCCCGGGAGCTTTTCCTTCAGATAGGATATGTATTCAAGACCGTTTCCATCGGGAAGCCACAGGTCCAGAAGCACGCAGTGAAAGAAGCTCCTCTCCACCCTATCCTTCATGGACTTAATGCTGTCGGCGGTAAAGACCCTGTATCCCTCCTCCTCAAGAATGCTCCTGAGCGTTTCCCTAATGGATCTTTCGTCGTCCACAACAAGGATGCTGGCTTCCATAGGAAAATTATAAAAGGTCAGTGAATATGCATGTCTTCAGCATTCCCCTGACCCTGCCTGCCGGAATTTTTTCACCTCTGAGCATGGCTTCAAGAGCAGGCCTTTTTTCTTCTCCCTTTAGGAAAAAGACAACTACGCAGGTAGAGTTCAGATACTCCTCCTTGAGGGACAGCCTCAAAAGTCCATCGGGAGACCTGCTCATGCATACCTTTGGACTCACATCCTCACATTCAACACCCGGGAAGAGAGATGCAGTGTGACCGTCCGCACCCACACCCAGAAGGGCTATATGAAGCCTCCGAGGCAGCTGAAAGCTGTAATCCATAGCACACTCCTCCGGAGACATCTCCGTCTTGAAAAAGGCAAGCCTTGCCCTCTCACCCAGAGCTTCCCTGACAGCTCTGTAGTTGCTAAGTTCAGAAGAGAGGGGAACATACCTCTCGTCAGTGAGGTAAAACCTCAGCCTCTCCCACGAAAGCCTCTCTCTGGAGAGCATCCTGTAAAGCTCAAGAGGTGTTCTGCCACCTGCAAGAGCTATATGACAGACCCTTTCCCTCCTCAGAAAAAGCCCGGAAACTCTCCTGAGAAAACTAAGAAGAAGGGCATCCACCCTCGGAGAGGAAAAAACCGCATACTTTTTGTTGACAGGCATGTGTTATAATTATACAAACAGGTAGGGAGTTTAACTCCCTTGACATCTTGGCAACTGAATTGGGCTTTTTAAATCCAGAGAAGAGGGAGCTTTCTGCCTGTAAGGCCTATTCTCTGTGTTTTCCCTTTTTCTGAGCCTTGCCTTTCATAGTCTTTATTATGCCATACGACCGTATGACCATATGACCATACGTATGGCTTTACGGTTTTACGGCGGTATGGCGTGTGCTTCTGAGCGTTGAAAGACAGAGCTCTGAACTTGACAACAACACACTCAAGTCTGCAGAACCTCCGACTTCTGGCAAATAACCCCCTTTTGAGAGGGGTGGGGGGTTGACAAAAGGCTTGATATTTCTTATTATTTCTAAGGTAGCGATTTAGGGTTGCTAATCTACCGTGTGGAGTTGAAACGCGAGTAAGAAAAGCGATAAAGAAAAGCGATAAAGGTTGCTAATCTACCGTGTGGAGTTGAAACTGTGCAGCCGTTAAGGTAAACAAACTTACTATCATAGTTGCTAATCTACCGTGTGGAGTTGAAACCATTTACTGACTCGTCTGATCAGCGAAGTTTACATTGTTGCTAATCTACCGTGTGGAGTTGAAACGTTAGGCTGTTTATCGCCTCCTCTTTCATAAAGTTTGTTGCTAATCTACCGTGTGGAGTTGAAACGAACTCATCAAGTGGAAGAGGCATACCGATGTTTCCAGTTGCTAATCTACCGTGTGGAGTTGAAACTAACCACGCTTAGCCTTGCCCCGCCGCCCTTGGCTGGTTGCTAATCTACCGTGTGGAGTTGAAACCTGTTCAGCACTACTTAATCTCTTAAGGACTCCTCAGTTGCTAATCTACCGTGTGGAGTTGAAACAGCTTTCGCTTGATGTCTGCAAAGTCTCTGCGTCTGAGTTGCTAATCTACCGTGTGGAGTTGAAACGGAGAGATCAAAGAACTCATGAAACAGCGGAAGACAGTTGCTAATCTACCGTGTGGAGTTGAAACTAACCCACGCTTCATGTTCTCGTATATGTCTGCATAGTTGCTAATCTACCGTGTGGAGTTGAAACTGAAGTAGTAATTGTCCTTCATCAGCTCTAAG
Source organism: Pampinifervens navoyensis (assembly GCF_046159715.1). NCBI lineage: Bacteria > Pseudomonadati > Aquificota > Aquificia > Aquificales > Aquificaceae > Pampinifervens > Pampinifervens navoyensis. The sequence continues at coordinate 187,110 of NZ_JBJXCT010000001.1, read as the reverse complement.
CTTTGTTGCTAATCTACCGTGTGGAGTTGAAACACGAAGTTTACATAGTCTCCCCGCCCGTCTATGAAGTTGCTAATCTACCGTGTGGAGTTGAAACGCCAAGGGCGGCGGGAGTGAAAAGAACTTAGCACTACGTTGCTAATCTACCGTGTGGAGTTGAAACTTTTCTATCAAGTGAGAGGGGGCATAAACTGTAATTGGTTGCTAATCTACCGTGTGGAGTTGAAACTTATCAACCCATTTGAAGTATGCCTCCTTGACGAGCTTGTTGCTAATCTACCGTGTGGAGTTGAAACACTTGGCACGTTTTTTGCATGCGGGAGCCTCGTTTTGTTGCTAATCTACCGTGTGGAGTTGAAACTTCTTTTGTTTTACAAGTTTCACTGCGAGTTCATAACGTTGCTAATCTACCGTGTGGAGTTGAAACTTCATGGTATGTGTGGCTTTCCCATCTTTCTTCCAGGCTTCGTTGCTAATCTACCGTGTGGAGTTGAAACTGTTTCAGTTTCAGCAACTCTTTGAGTAGCTTCAAACTGTTGCTAATCTACCGTGTGGAGTTGAAACATGGGACTACAGGGCAGAGCTATTAATAGGAAAACCGTTGCTAATCTACCGTGTGGAGTTGAAACCATTGCCTTAGCCCTTGCATCCATAAGTTTTAACTGTGTTGCTAATCTACCGTGTGGAGTTGAAACCTCTGATTTAAACTTAACAACCTTCTTCCATTCGGGTTGCTAATCTACCGTGTGGAGTTGAGACGAGTTGAAGCCCCTTCTTATAGCAACCAGCTTCTGCCCTCTGACGCAAGAAATTCTTCTGCCTGCTGTGGCAGGCTTATGCCCTTTTTATACTGGAAGGGCTCATTCTGAAGGTCAAGGTAAGGCTGGACAACCTCCCACAGAGCTTCTATCTCATCACCCCTAATGAAAAGGGACTGGTCTCCCTCCACCACATCAAGAAGAAGCACCTCATAGGCCTCCGCAAACTCTGAGGGAAACCTGTATTCCATGAAAGTCTCCACAGGACATGCCATAAACCTGCCCGTTGGGGGTCTGAGTTCAAAAACTATCTGTAGCTTGCTCTCTGGTGCGGTCTGAAAAACTATCCTGTTCTGAAGAGGCTTGCAATCAAGGAGTTTCATAAAGCTCTGCGGGACTTCCTTAAAGACAACTGTTATCTGAGTGAGCTTCTGAGATAGGGCTTTGCCTGTCATGAGGTAAAAGGGCACTCCGTGCCAGCGGAAGTTATCCACCAGCACCTTTGCCACCACAAATGTTTCCCTGTTTGAATTGCTAACACCCACCTCTTCCCTGTAGCCCTCATACTGACCCCTTATAAGCCCTTCAATGCGTGCATTCTTGAGCACCTTTACCTTTTCATCTCTTATAAACTTCTCAGACATGTAAGCTGGAGGCTCCATAGCGGTAAAGGCAAGCATCTGTAGCATGTGGTTCTGTAGCATATCCCTTATGGCTCCCACCCTGTCGTAGAACTCTCCCCTTCCTTCAACACCCACACTCTCAAGGGCAACTATCTGCACATGGTCAATAAAGTTTCTGTCCCATATGCCCTCAAATATAGTGTTGGAAAACCTGAGAGAAAATATGTTCTGTATGGTGTCCTTTCCAAGAAAGTGGTCAATGCGGTATATCTCCTCCTCTATGAAGTATCTGTGAAGGAGGTCGTTGAGCCTCTGGGCAGACCTGAGGTCAAAGCCAAAGGGCTTTTCTACCACTATTTTTCTTGGGTTCGTGTAGTTTCTGAGAAGCCTGCCAAGGTTTCTAATGGTTTCCTCAAAAAGATATGGGCTTAGAGACAGAAAGAATATGAGCTCCTGACCCCTGAGCTCTTCTATAAGCTTTCCCAGCTCCACGTAGGAATTCCAGTCTTTTGCGTCAAAGGGCAGGAAGTTGCAGAGCTTTCCAAAGCCCCTGTCAAGCTCGCAGACCACCTTTTCCCAGTCCTCTCTTCTACTTCTTGCAAGAGAGTAAACCCTGTCAAGCCCAGAGAGGTATCCCTTTGCGAAAAGCCTTGAGAGGGAAGGAAAAAGCTTGTTTTTTGCCAGGTCTCCCGTGCCACCAAGTATAAAGAGAGAAAAGCTCTCAGCCATCCCTTTTCTTTACCTGATGCCTTCCAAACTGGTATCTTAGCCCTGCCAGAAGCCTGTCTCTGAAGGAGTTTTCCTGTCTTGAGCGAAAGCGGGCAAAGAGGGCTTCTGCTATGGTTGGAACGGGCACAGCCCTCTTTATGGCTTCTTCCACCGTCCAGCGACCCTCACCCGTGTCTTCCACGTAGGGCTTTAGCTCCTCAAGGTTTCCAAAGTCCTCAAAGACCTTCTGAGTGAGATCCATCAACCAGCTCCGTATTACACTGCCCGTGTTGTATATGCGTGCCACCTCCTTAAGGTCGTAGCCAAAACCGCTCTCTCTCAGGAGCTCAAAGCCCTCGCCTATTGCCTGCATGAAGGCGTATTCTATGCCGTTGTGAACCATCTTGGCAAAGTGTCCTGCACCCGATGGTCCAAGGTATGCGTACCCCCTGCCCTCGTAGGAGAGGTCTCTGAAGATGGGCTCAAGATTCTCAAAGGCCGGCCGGTCTCCTCCCACCATCAGGCAATAGCCAAGCTCCTCTCCGTAAACTCCACCGCTTACGCCCACATCAAGGAAAGAGACACCCAGCCTTCTTAGCTCCTCGTATCTCCTCTGTGAGTCCCTGTAGTGGCTGTTGCCACCGTCCACAACTGTGTCCCCTTCCTTCAGGTAGGGCTTTAGCCCATCCAACACCTTGTCCACCACCTCATGGGGCACCATAAGCCAGATGTTTTTTCCCTCTTCAGAGGCCAGATGGCTCATGTCCTCCATAACCTCCATAGAGGACCTTGCCTGAGCCCTTGCCTGCTGGCTTGCGTCGTAGCCTACCACACTGTGCCCTTTTGAGAGAAGCCTTCTTGACATTCCAAGTCCCATCCTCCCCAGACCTATCATGTAGAGCTTCATGGTTTAAATTTTAGCCATAGCCAAACATGAGGTCAAGTATGCCGGGTTCTATCTGTATCTCCCATTCTTTGTAGTTCTCATCCTTGTTGAGCACCACAAGGTAGCCTTCCCTTTCAAAGTAGAGTAGAAGCTTGGCTAAGTTGGCAAGCCCGCATATCTTACCACTTTTTAGACTGGTAATTTTGAGCCTTGGCTGTGGGGTCTCTGCCTCTTTAAAAAGGGTGAGAAGTTCATCTTTGAGGTTGTAGTGAAGGGTCTCAAAGTCGCACACCGAGCACCTCCTTGACCACTTCAGAATCTTTAAAGGGATATTTTACACCCTTTATTTCCTGATAATCTTCGTGCCCCTTGCCAGCGATGACCACCACATCCCCCTCCTTAGCCATACCTATGGCAAGCTCAATGGCTTTTTTCCTGTCGGGCTCTACAAACACCTTAGTTCTATCTTCGATGCCAGAGAGAATATCCTCTATTATCGCCGTAGGCTCTTCAAACCTTGGGTTGTCAGAGGTGAGCACTACAAGGTCTGAAAGGCTCTCTGCTACCTTTCCCATGATGGGTCTTTTGCTCCTGTCGCGGTTGCCCCCCGCGCCAAAGACCACAATAAGCCTGTTTTTTGCAAGACCCCTTGCAGTTTTCAGAAGCTTTCCAAGGGCATCGGGTGTATGAGCATAGTCTACCACCACCACAAAGCCATCCCCCATGTAGGTCTCAAACCTCCCCGGCACATACACCTCCCTGATACCCTCCTGAATGACCTCTGCAGAAAGCCCCCACAGAAAGCCAAGAAGCACACCAAGAGAAAGGTTATATGCCTGAAAGCTCCCCCTGAGGTTAGAAGAGAAATGGTATTGCCTTCCTTCGCATTCAACCCTGAGCCTTGAGCCCTCAAAGTCTGTGGAAAAGTCCAAGATTTTGAGGTCTCCATCCCTTCCGTAAGTTTTTACATTCTTTGCCATTGTAGTCAGCCTCTTTCCCCACGGGTCATCGGCATTTATGAGAGCATGCTCATACTCGTATTCTGTAAAGAGCCTCGCCTTTGCAAGAAAGTAGTTTTCCATGGTGTGGTGGTAGTCAAGATGGTCCTGACTGAGGTTTGTGAAGGCTACCATGTAAAAGCGTGTGCCCCAGACCCTTTTCTGGTCAAGGGCGTGAGAGGACACTTCACAGACCACTGCCTGAGCACCATCCTCTTTCATTGCCCTGAGGGTTGAGTGCCACTTAACTGGGTCTGGCGTTGTTCTGCCCTCATACTCGTATATCCTTTCGCCAAGCCTATAGTATATGGTTCCCATAAGCCCGGTTTTTATGCCTGCTCTGCTAAGGATGGACTCCACTACATGGGTGCTGGTGGTTTTGCCGTTGGTGCCTGTAATGCCTATGACCCTGAGCTCCTCTGAGGGTTTACCATAAAAGAGGCCTGCCAGCTCCGCAAGGGCTCTTCTGGTGTCTTTGACCTTCAGTATGCGAGGGTCCGAAAGGTCTACATCCCTCTCCACCAGCACCCACAGGGCACCCCTCTGGAGAGCCTCTTCAACAAAGTGGTGCCCGTCCGCCTGCGTGCCTTTTATGGCGACAAAGATGTAGCCCGGCTTGACTTCTTTGGAGTTTGAGGTTATGCCTTTTGATTCAGATAGTAATTCCTTAAGGTTCATTTCTTGGTTGAATGCTTGCAAAACATTTTAGCATAGTAGAGTTCTCTTTCGTCAGCCACGGTTCTGAAAAGAGGATAAGAAGCTACTTTTCAGTTATCGTCTCTTCCACCTTCATTCCAAAATGCCTTCCTGCCTCTTCTATGTATCCCAGCACTTCGTCTCCCTCTTTAAGCTCCGCCACCGATAGGGGGGTGCCGTCAGGTCTTGTGAGCCTTATGGTCTCTGCGTTCTGAAGCACTGCACTGACCTTCTTGTTTTCAAACTTCCCTTCCACGAGGAGCATGGGACGCCTTTCTACCTTTGCCCTGCCCACATACACGAGCCTTCCCCTTCCCGTGTAGTCGTAGACCATCACCGGGTCTCCAGCGGAGAGCTCGCACAGATACTTTGTTCTGTTTTCAGGCACCCTTATGTACATGTGGACTGCCCCTGCGTTTACTCTAAAAGGTCTGGATGCCACGTAGGGGTTCTCTTCGGTCTCTGCGTGCACCAAAAACATGCCAGCAGAGGAGTTGCCCACCAGCATACCCTCTCCCCGGCTGAGCATAGAGGTGGTATCCACGCACACCCTGTCTCCAAGACCAAGAGGCAGGATTCTGGTAATTCTGACCACCACCATCGGAAGCCTCTCTTCCTCCTCTTCCAGCACCTTGCCAACCCTCTTTATGGTGTTTATGTCTTTAGTTTTCAGCACTATGCCCTTTACGCCCTTTTCCAGCACCTTTACGGCAAGCCTTGCCTCCTCTTCGTTTTTTACCACCGCATAGAGCTCTTCCCTCTGGGCTATGAGGTTCTCAAGGGGTATGATGGTCCAGTCAGTGGTTTCCACTATGACCTTCATATGGGGTGGAAACTTTGCGGCCCTTTCTTCGTCCTCTTTGCCCCTTATGAGCACATAAGCGTAGTCCCTGCCCTCTATGAGGTCCGCCCCCTCTGCAGATGCCACCTGCACCCTTCCCAGAGCCTTCACTTCCTGCACCCTTGAGGGGTCAGAGAGGAGTATAACACCTGCCCCGGACTCAAGGGCTGTGGTTATGAGCTTTTTGTCAAATTCCTCCGCCCAGTACCAGAAGTCTTTCATAAGAAAATTATAACCCTACTTTTTCTGCACCTTTCTGTTCTGCCCTTCTCTCTGCAGATTATCATTAACTGGCTAACTCTATTCCTTCTGACATCCATGGGCTGTGGAGCTGAGAAGCTCCATTATCTTCTCCACCACCTCCTGTGGGCTCAGCCCCGTGGTGTCTATGACCACCGCATCCTCCGCAGGTCTGAAGGGATAGAGGGGTCTGTTTGCGTCCCTTTCGTCCCTCTCTACCACAGCCCTCAGGATTTCTTCGTAGCTCACATCCTGCCCCTGAGCTCTGAGTTGCTCGTATCTTCTTCTTGCCCTCTCTTCTGCAGAGGCAGTAAGAAAGACTTTCAGGTCTGCGTCTGGAAAGATATGCGTGCCAGCGTCTCTGCCCTCTGCCACCACCTGACCTCTGCCCACCAGAGACCTGAAGAACATGTTTATCCTCTCCCTGAAGGCTGGCAGTGCACCGATTCTGGACGCCATGTTTCCCACTTCTTCTGATACCAGCATACCCCCTATGTCTTCCCCCCTGTAGTGGACCTTTGTCTCGCCCGGGAGGAGCTCCACGCTGACAGGCTCTTCAAATACTTCCAGAGCCCTCTCTGGTTCAATTCCCCTCATCAGGCATACATAGGCAAAGGCTCTGTAAACTAGCCCTGTGTTCAGGTATGGAATTCCGAGCCTTCTGGATACCTCCCTTGCCGCCGTGCTTTTACCACTACCTGCAGGTCCATCTATGGCTATTTTCATCAGAAGTAGCTTCTGCCACCCGATGCAATGCCCTTCAGCTTCAACTCCAGGTCTGCCGGCCTGCTGGCGTACATCAGGGCTGTAGTATAGTCAATGAGACCATTTCTGTACAATTCCTCAAGATGCTGGTCAAATAGCTGTGTTCCATAAACGGACCTCCCTTTTTCAATGAGAAGGGGTATATCGTCAAACTTGGCGGGGTCTACTATGGCCTCCTTTATGGCTGCAGTGTTTATCAGCACCTCAACTGCAGGAATAACTCCCGTTCCGTCTGCTTTTGGAAGTAGTCTCTGAGAGAATATGGCAATGAGCGTTTCAGCGAGCTGTATTCTTATCTGTTCTCTTACCTCAAGGTTGAACATGCTTATTAGCCTGTTTATGGTCTCCTTTGCATCTAGGGTATGAAGGGTGGACATTACCAGGTGTCCTGTCTCTGCAGCCTGCAGGGCTATGACTGCTGTTTCCGGGTCCCTTATCTCACCAACCATGATTACATCCGGGTCTTCTCTTAATGCAGACCTCAGCCCCTTAGCAAAGGAGGAGGTATCAATACCCACCTCACGCTGAACTATAAAGGCTTCGTTATCCCTGAAAAGGTATTCTATGGGGTCTTCTATAGTAACAATGACGCAGTCTCTTGTGGAATTTATGATGTTTATGAGCGAAGCCAGTGTCGTGGACTTGCCAGAACCAGTGGGTCCTGTCACAAGTACAAGACCCTTGGTGTTTTCAAGGATGACCTTTTTCATAACCTCGGGAAGGTTAAGGCTTTCAAAGGATGGTATGTTAAAGGGTATTACTCTGAAGGCAAGACCTGTTGTTGTCCTCTGCTTGTATACGTTAACACGGAAACGGGCCACACCCGGCAGTGAATAAGATGTGTCCGCTTCTCCAAACTCCTCAAACTCCGCCACCTTCCTACGATTTTTCTCAAGCACCTCCCGGACTATCATCTCCATTGTTCTTTCTTCTATAGCCGGAAAATCAGAAAGCTTTATAAGCCTTTTCTTTACCCTGAGGACGGGCACGCTTCCCGTTTTAAGGTGCACATCTGACGCACCCAGTTCTATTGCCTTTTTAAGTATTAGCTGCAGCAAGCCCAGCTACCTCCCTTACCTTTTTTTCTATCTCCCGGGCAAGCTCTGGGTTTTCCATAAGGAATTTTTTAGCCTGTTCTCTCCCCTGTCCCAGCCTTATGTCACCGTAGCTATACCATGCACCGCTTTTGTTTATCACCTTCAGTTCACTTGCGGTATCTATAAGGTCACAGAGCTTGCATATACCCTCGCCGTAGAGCACATCAAACTCAGCCTCCTGAAAGGGTGGTGCCAGCTTGTTTTTAACCACTTTTACCCTCACCCTGTTGCCTGTCTTTTCTCCACTATCCTTTACCTCACCAATCCTTCTCACGTCAAGCCTCATGTCCGCAAAAAACTTTAGGGCTCTACCACCGGGCGTGGTCTCTGGGTTTCCAAACATGACACCGATTTTTTCCCTGAGCTGGTTTATGAAGATTATGGCTGTGTTTGCCCTGTGGGCCATGCCCTTTAACTTCCTGAGGGCCTGAGACATGAGCCTTGCCTGTTTGCCCACATGGGCTTCACCTATCTCACCCTCGAGCTCATCCTTCGGCACCAGCGCTGCCACGGAGTCCACCACTATAACGTCCACGGCATTGCTTGCTATTAGGCTTTCCGCTATTTCAAGAGCCTGCTCTCCGTAGTCTGGCTGAGAAATGTAGAGGCTTTCTGTGTCAACGCCTATTTTCTCCGCATACCTTGGGTCAAGGGCGTGCTCCGCATCAATGAAGACCGCTATGCCTCCTGCCCTCTGGGCCTCCGCTATTATATGAAGTGCAAGAGTGGTCTTACCTGAGGACTCGGGGCCAAATATTTCAACAACTCTGCCCCGGGGTATGCCACCTATACCCGTGGCTATGTCCAGTGCAATAGAACCGGTGGGTATAACATCCACCTTCACCTTCTCCGCCTTTTTCAGGGGCATTATGGAGCCCTTCCCAAAACGCCTTTCTATGCTGGTAAGGGCGTTTTCCAGAGCCTTTCTTTTCTCAAGGACTTCCTTCTGAACTTCTTCTATCATAAACCTCTCCTGTTAATATTCTACCACTCTTGGCACCACAAAGAAACCCCCTTCACCCTCTGGTGCCTTTTCTAAAATTAGATATGGCTCAAAGTCCCTTGATGGCTCATCTTCTCTCATGGGTGTCTCATCAAAGTGAGAGGTGAAGGACTCCACTTGCCATGTATCAACCTCCTGCAGTTGCTCCACAAAATGCAGTATGCTCTTGAGCTGTTTTTCAAAGTATTCCTTCTCTTCTTCTGTGAGCCTGAGCCTTGCAAGGTGGGCAACCTTTTCCACCATAGAAATAGAATATAGCAGAACTTTTAGCTTTTTCCACCCCTTAGAAAGAGCTCTCTCAGGAGGAGAAGGAATATGGCAATGCTTATGCTGGCATCTGCAAGGTTAAAGGCTGGCCACGAAAGCCCTCCGTAGGATAGATATATAAAATCTCTCACATAGCCAAGCAAAACCCTGTCATAGAGGTTTCCGAGAGCTCCACCTCCCACCATGCCCATCAGAAGGGGAAGGATTTTCCCCCCTGTTTTTAGAGCGTAAAGAAAGGTTATGACAAGAGCTACCAGGGGAGTTATGAAAAGGACGGGGATTCTTAAAAAATCTGGTGCATCTGCAAGAAGGCCAAAGGCCACCCCCCTGTTGTAAACCAGCACAAGGTGCAAAAAGGGCAGAAGACTTATATCCCTGTCCTTTAGAAGGGATTCTGCAAGATTCTTGGTGATAAGGTCAAGAAGCAGGATACCGAGCGCAGTAAATGCGTATATCAAAGCAGGTTTTCTAAGGCTTTTTCCCATATCTCCTCAAGTTCGCTGACTTGCAGTTCAAGGATTTTTTCCTCATTGTTGGTAAGGGTAAAAAACTCTTCTTCCTTCACCCTCCCTAAAAATAGCCAGTCAAGGTCATGCCCTTCCACAAGGTCCTTAAAAACCTCCGCATCTTCCCTTCTTACACTCACCACCACCATGGTGGGGTTTTCTGAGAAGAGGAAAAAGTCAAGCCTTTCCTCCATGTAGAGGTTCACTTCAACACCCAAACCTGTGCCAAAGAGGCATTCCAGAAGAGCCACCGCAAGCCCACCCAGAGAAACATCATGAGCGGACCTCAGTATGTTTTCCTTAATTAGCTTAATAAGAAGTGCATGTAGCCTTTTTTCCTTCTCAAGGTTTACCTGAGGGGTTCTCCCCGAAACTCTTCCGTGAATAACCTTAAGGTATTCGCTGCCGGCAAGGGAAAATTCTCTCTTTAGGTCTCCCATCAAAAATATAAGGTCTCCCTCTTCCTTAAAGCAGTGGTCAAGAAACCTTCCATCCTCCAGATAACCCACTGCAACCATTATGGGTGTGGGGTATATGTTCCTTATTTCCTCTCTTTCCACCGTCTCGTTGTAGAGGGAAACATTACCGCTCACTACAGGAACCTCAAAAAATTTGCAGGCCTCCGATATGCCCTCTATGGCCCTTACCAACTGCCACATCACTTCTGGTCTGTCGGGGTTTCCAAAGTTCAGGCAGTCAGTTATGCCCAGTGGCTTTGCTCCCACGCAGGCAAGGTTTCTGAGGGCTTCCGCCACTGCGTATTTACCACCCTCGTAGGGGTCAAGAAAAAGCATACGCCCGTTTCCCTCTGCGGTGATGGCTATTAATCTCTCACTTTTCAGCTCCGGTTTTTCCACCCATTTTACCCTCATCACCGCAGCATCACCACCGGGCTTGAGCACCGTGTTTGTGCCCACCTGATGGTCATACTGGCTGTAAACCCACTCCTTGGAGGCTATGTTGGGAGAAGAAAGGAGTTTTATAAGAGCCTCCTGAAGAGGAACCTCAGGAAGGCTGTTCTGGTCAAAATCCCATAAGGACTTGAGACGATCTGGCTCTCTGTATGGCTTTTCGTATACCGGTGCCTCCTCCACTATCAGGCTGACCGGAAGCTCAACCACCAGCTCACCCTTATGGTAAGCCCTGAAAAGCCCATCCTCTGTGAGCCTGCCCACCACTGCCCCCTCAAGATGGTAGTATTTAGAAAGCTCCAGAAGCCTGTGAACCTTTTCCTCCTGGGTCACAAGAAGCATTCTCTCCTGGCTTTCCGAGAGGAGTATCTCAAAGTCCTTCATGCCCTCCTCTCTGAGGGGAACTCGGTCAAGCCAGAGCTCCACCCCGCACTTTGACTTGTTTGCAAGCTCTGAGGAAGCACCAGAAAGCCCGGCAGCTCCAAGGTCCTGAAGACCACTTACAAGTTCTTCTTCAAGGGCTTGAAGAACTGCCTCTATGAGTTTCTTACCAAAGTAGGGGTCTCCAATCTGCACATTTGGCAGTTTTTCTTCAATACCTTCTCCAAACTCCGCAGAAGCCATCACAGCACCGTGTATGCCATCCCTTCCCGTGGAAGAGCCAAGAAGAAAGAGCAGGTCTCCGGGTCTTCCCCTTGCCCTGAACATCCTGCCTGCGGGCAAAATCCCAAGACAGAAGGCGTTAACAAGGGGGTTTGTTCTGTAGCATTCCTCAAAGTATGTTTCACCTGCAACGGTGGGTATGCCTATGCAGTTACCGTAATGGGATATGCCACTCACCACACCCTTCACAATCCTTTTGTCCGGAGGAAGTCCAAACCTGAGAGAGTCTGCAAGGGCTATGGGTCTTGCACCCATGGAAAGTATGTCTCTTATTATCCCACCAACGCCCGTGGCAGCACCATGAAAGGGTTCAATGTAGGAAGGATGGTTGTGGCTTTCTATCTTGAAGGCAAGCCATACCTTATCGTCAAGCTCAACCACCCCTGCGTTTTCACCCGGTCCCTGAACCACCCAGTCTGCACTGGTGGGAAACTTTCTCAGATGCACCTTTGAAGACTTGTATGAGCAGTGCTCAGACCAGAGGGCACCAAGAACACCAAGCTCCACGGAGTTTGGTTCACGCCCGAGCCTGCTGACTATTCTTTCATATTCTTCCTCTTTGAGACCATAAAGCTGGTAGAGTTTCATCCCTTCTGTTCTCCGAAAACCTCCTTCTTTATGTCCTCTTCCCTTCCAAAGACACCCATTATGTGATAGCCATTGTCCACATGAATCACTTCACCGGTTATAGCCCTTGCCCAGTCACTACAAAGAAAGACAGCAGTATCTCCCACATCCTCTATGGTTATGGCTCTTCCAAAGGGGTTTACCTTTGTGGTGTGTTCCATAAGGAGGTGGAAACCCGTTATGCTGTATGCGGCAAGGGTCTTTATGGGACCTGCAGATATGGCGTTTATCCTGTGCCCTTGCTTTGCTATATCGTAGGCAAGATAACGCACCGTGCACTCAAGGGCGGACTTTGCTATACCCATAACATTGTAATGAGGAACCACCTTCTCTGCACCGTAGTATGAAAGGGTTATTATGGAGCCGCTCCTGCCCTCCATGAGAGGAAGAAGCTCTCTGGTGAGGGCTATAAGGGAATATACGGATATGTCCATTGCAGTTTTGAAGCCTTCCCTTGACGTGTCTATCACTCCACCCCTGAACTCTTCTTTTGGTGCGTAGGCAATGGAATGAACTATTATGTCCAGACTGCCCCATACCTCAGAAAGCCAGTCCTTGAGAGCCCTTATATTTTGGTCCTCTGACACATCACATTCAAAGATAAGACCTGAACCAAACTCCTCTGCTACCTCTTCCACCCTTTTTTTTAGCTTTTCACTGGCGTAAGTGAAGGCAAGCTCCGCACCTTCCCTATGAAAGGCCTTTGCTATACCGTAAGCTATACTTCTTTCGTTTGCCACACCCGTTATAAGGGCCCTTTTACCTTCAAGAAGACCCATACTTGCCTCCTCTACTGAATGATTTTTATGGCTTCTTCCACGCTTCTGCCCTCGTGCACTATGAGGCTGAGGGCTCTCACCATACCCACTCTGTTTTTAGCCTGAAATACGTTCCGCCCGATGGAAAGGCCCCTTGCCCCAGCCCTTATGGCACCATGAACCATCTCAAGCACCTCTCTTTCTGTTTTCATCTTTGGACCTCCGGCTATGACCACAGGAATAGGGCATCCTTCCACCACCTTTGAAAAGCTCTCAGGATCTCCCGTGTAGGGAACTTTTACTATGTCCGCACCCAATTCCGCACCGAGCCTTGCACAGTGAGCTACCACTCTGGGCTCATACTGGTTCATGTCCTTGCCCCTTCCGTAAACCATGGCAAGAAGGGGCATGCCCCATTCTTCACACACTTTGGATACATAGCCCAGGTCTCTGAGCATTTCCCTCTCCATGTCTGCACCCACGTTCACATGCACCGATACGCCGTCTGCACCCAGCTTTATGGCTTCTTCCACCGTGCAGACCAGCACCTTGTCGTTTTTTGTAGGTGCCCAGTCGGTAGAAGCAGAGAGGTGAACTATTAGCCCTATGTCTCTGCCTTTCCCCCTGTGCCCCGCCTTCACCATGCCCTTATGGAGCACCACAGCATTGGCACCGCCCTCCGCCACATCTTCCACCGCCTTTCTTATATTCTCAATCCCCTCCATCGGGCCGGAGCTTACCCCATGGTCCATGGGAACTATTATTGTCTTGCCCGTATCTCTGTTAATAAGTCTCTCAAGCCTGAGCTGTTTACCTATGCTCATGTTTTTAACCTCCCTTAAACCTGAAAGTTATTATGCCTGTCTGGACCGTGTTTTCCCTTATGGCTTCAAACCTTATACCCCTTACAAACTCCACCATCTTCTGGTCCACCTGGGTTGAACCGCTTTTCTGAATTATCTGAACCCTTGAGACCACACCAGAAGGCTCTATCCATACCCTTACTCTAAGGGGGCTGAGGGGTTCATCAGAGCTTATCCTCGGAAGGGGGGGTGTATAAACCGTTGCCCTTCCACCACCTGAAAGCCCCACACCTCCAGGTGATACAACCGCCGTTATGCTTCCAATGTCTGCACTCTTTACGCCCTCCCTCTCCACCTCTCTTTCCCTTCCCCTTACCTTCTGCTCAATCTCCTGAAGCAGTGAAGGCTCTTCCTTTTGAGTGCCTGCTGGCACCTGAATGTCTCCCTTCTCTCTTGATACCTCAACCGGAGATGCAATGGCCTTATCTTTTCCTTTTTTAGTAATACCTTCTCCCTCTCTTGGCTTATGAAGAATGCCCTGCCTTCCACCCGCCAACTTTATTTCCTTTGCAAGTGGCATATCTTCAACATATACCTGTAAGGGAGGCGTTGGAGAGTTCACCTCAATTCTAACAGAGAGATAGAGTGAAAGAAGGGTAAACATCATAAGGTTCAGAATTATAGATATGCCCCAGTGAAATAATGTTTCTACTTTATCCTCTCTCAGCATTATGTATCATAGTATAGCACATAGGCTATATTTTTTGAATGATTAGAATATATGTCTTAGACCTACCCCGACTTGATAATACTTCCAACCGGCAGCCGTCTGCATTGCATAGTTACCAGCCTCAAAGTCCAGAGCAATCCATGTATTCCTGCTAAGCTTGAAACCAACAGAAGCATACCCGCCACCTATAAGATCACTGTTGGTTTTATTGTATCTTTTATAGTTCTGATAACCAATAAATGGCTCCAAGTAGACATAAAAATTACCTCTATTGTGCTGTAATGCAAAAAATATATGGTTTGAAATATAGTCTTTTGGGTCAAAATAACCCATTCTTTTATGTTTGTCATAATTACTGTATATTAATCTGTAGCCAATCTTAAAGTTTGGATTGGACTGTGTCAACCTATACGCTGGGGATAGTATCATGAAATGGCCTTTATTACCATCGGAGAAAAGACGAAGTTGATATGAACCACTGAAGTCAACACTATCATTTATGCGCTGAAAGGTACTTATAGCAAAGGCAGTCATTCTTATCTTATTTTGTAAGAGCTCTGCAGTATAAGTCATAATGCTGGTGTTTAAGGAGATATTAAGACTACCCCTCCCAGCAAAAATAGATACTCCAGCGCCACCTATGAACTTTTCTGATGAGCCTATAGACAATGTGCCAAAAGTGCCAGACAGGAGGGCATTTTCAGATACTCTTTTATTCAGTTCAATTCCGAACTCGTAGGCTTTCTTATCCCTTGTATTATCCTCGGCCCATATATACCTATAGTAGGGTGATAATCTATAGTCTTCTAACCAGAAAATGCCTCTAAGGGTAAGTGTATCTACTCTGTTATCGTCGCTATCTCTGTAATATGTATAGCCAGAACTTACCTGAGGTCCGAACTTCTGTAAATAGGCCTCCTTAGCCTCATCAAGCTCCTTTGATTGATATGTATACATTGGCTTTAGCTTCTCAAGAGTATTTTTGGTATCAATCCTTCTATCCAATGCCATATACCCATAAGAAAGAGCAAGTCCGCTGTCAAAGTCCTTTCTTTCAGCGTATATCCGCTCGTATATTTCTGTAGCCTTATCGGGTCTTCCAGACCAACGAAGGGCATTACCTTTTACAAGAAGGGCATCAGAATTCTGAGGTTCCTTTGAAAGTATATAATCAAGCTCTTTTATAGCCTCAAAATTCTTCCCTCTCCATGTAAGAACTCTTGCAAGATGCAGTCTTATCTGTAAATCTTCTGGATACTTTTCTAATAACTCCTTCAGCATCATCTCGGCTTCTTTCAGCATGCCTCCCCACGACACGGATACAGCCATTCTAAATCTTTCTTCTCTTGATAAATCGCCCATTTGATTCCAGATTTTTGCGTATACCTCAGCCGCTTTTCTATAGTTCCCTTCCCTGTAATATCTGTCTCCTTCTTCCTTCAACTTAAGAAGCTCTGGTTGTACAGCGTAAACCCCGCATGCAAGAACAAAAGAAGCCACTATAGATATTATTTTCATGATCTATCACCTCCAATGTATTGCGAGAAGGAAACAAGGTCTATTGAATTGTTTATGTTGAGTCTGGGTATAGCCATATCCGTCATTCCAAACAGTCTTTCTTCAGAAGTGAAGAAGTATTTAAAGCCAAGTTTTCTGAGAACATCCAGATGTCTCTCCGAGTATTGTCCGTATGGCGCAGCAAAAATGTCAGTAGACGTTCCAAGCTCTTTATTTAACTTATCTAAAAACTTCATGGAATCTAGCCTGAGCTGTTCCGGAGTGAACCTGTTGACCCAGTTTGTCACATGTATGTCGTAACCATGATATCCCACCCTGACAAGACCGGATGATATGAGAAACCTATAATCATCCCAGCTCAATGTAGGTCTTTTACCGTTAAAGTTGTAATAGCTTCCTACATAAGCGCCTATAACGTTTATGATTGCCTTAAAACCATAATCTCTGAGAACTGGAAAGGCGTAATCCATGAAAGAAAGATAGCCATCATCAAATGTAAGCATAAATAACTTTCTACTTTTATCAAATCTGTTGAGCTCTTCAGGAAAAACAGAAATATAGCTGTTCTGATACAGGTATTCCATATGAGAGTAGAAAAGAGAAGGAGAAACCGTATAACCATCCTTATAATGGTTTGATATATCATGGTACATTAGTACAGGAATGCTCAGGGCTTCGAAAGCTGGGGCTGTCCTGATTCTGGTTCCCAGAAAGAGCCAAGAGGCTGCCGTAAATAGAAAATCTCTTCTTGTCATCCTCGACTCCTAATATGTTTCTTGAGTATGTAGTAACTTTTTTTCAGATACTCATGATAGAGGGGGGTACTCCAGCTTTCCCAACTATAGGTTTTTATCTTTTCAAAGGACAGGGGGTATGGAAGCATGTCTGTTATGTTATATGGTTTTCTTGTTTCTTCGGCAAGATTGAAATTATCTTTCTTTGGTTTGTAAGATAACACAATAAACCGCACTCCATCTGTTTCTAAACTCTTTACTTTACCATCCCACCAAATTATGTTCCTAGAACTTGGGTCAGAAAAATTTATAAGGCAGTAAGGTATTCTAAGTTCTATGAGATTTCCGTTCACATTAAAATCTGCTAGGCTGTTATAGTCCTTTCTATCGGGATTGAGGGAACCCATTCTTAGCGGACTTACTGCATGATGCCTCGCTGGATATGTTTTTCTAAGCTCCTTATTAAATCTCCTTCTATTTGTCAAGAAATACATGGGTATAAATGCACCCTGCGCGGATTCTACGGACAATGTTTTCCCTGAACCATAGTTGGTAAATCTGTCGTAAGTGTGCTGCACCAGTATTCTACTTTTCCCCTTACCACATATATGCATGAGAAACTGAACGCCCATAGGTAAGGTCAACTTCGTATTAAAGGGGAGCAGATATTCGCCCTTGTCTGGACCTGCAACATTTATTGCTACAATATAACAGGCTTCTAAAAAATCTATCTCACCTGCCGTCTCCAGCGCTAGATAGATAAAGCCTTCATCCCTCTTGACTCTTACACCTACTAGTGTTCTTCCTCCATCTCCATCATCTCCAAAGCTGTAGTATCGTATACCCTTTTCCTTAGAATAAAGGGTTTCTGAATTTACCCACTCTCCTAGATTGCCGGACAGTGTGCATGTCTTACCTGGGTAGCCTGGATACACGGCAACAAGTCCGTAATTTTCCTCGGGATCTCTTATATTAAACCAGAGGGATTTTCTATCTTTTGGATTATAGTAAGGCTGAAATAACCAGTTAACTTTATACCACTCATCAAACCACGAAAAGATTATGGCGCCTGCCATACCTGCTTTTTTTATTTCTTCCAGCTTCTGAATCAGATATCTACCCTGCTGAACTTCATCATGTCCGCCATGATTTAAACCTCCCTGTTGCCAGTGGGCTGACTCCCTGCTGGTGGGCACGCCAAACTCAGCTATAACCACGGGCTGTCCTTTATGATGAGTTTTAAGTTCTCTTAAATAGTCCAAGTATGGAGTTTCTGATTGAAGATAGTCATTAACCATGAAATCGGGATAGTAAGGATAGACATGGTAACTGGAGAAGAAGCAGGTTTCTCCTGTGCATCTTATCTTGCTGGTATCGAGCGTTTCCATATCCTCATTCTCCGAACACACATCTGCCACCTCTTGACCCATAGCCTTAAGTTCCTCTTCGTAACTCGATTCTGAATGATGTTCTAATGGGTCAAGCGTAGGCCAATTTGTTATAGAAACCAAGCTTGTGTGCCCATATACCTCTTGCTGATATGAAAGTATATAATAACACACTTTTACGTTCCAGACCTCAAAAGGTTCGCCGTTAAGTATGTACAGGAACTTTCCGTAATAGTCCTCCTTCTTTCTCAATCTTTTTTCATTGTATTTATTAACCATGCATGCCTCTGGCTCTCTACCGAATAAGTATCCTATAAGACATCCAGAAACATCGGCTGTATAAACACCATGCGGTTTTCCATAAGATTCCTTAAGTTCAAGATGTCCATGGACCGCGTCTACAACTTCTCTTATATCCTGCAAAACCTTGCCCATAAAATCTCTGTCATCCAAAGCACCCTTTTCAGGTGGCTCATACCATATACCCTGCAAAAGGTAGAGTTTAATGCCATCTTTATTAAACTCATAAAGCGCTCTGTAAAAGTCTGGATTTTGTAATGTATAAACCCTTATGGTATTTGCACCGAGTTCATAAATAAGTTTGAACCATCTGAGATAGGTACCCATTTTTATAGGATACTCCCCGGGGAAATAGCCTGGTAGTCCAAGTCCAATGTTAACCCCCAAGATAAAGAAGCTTTCCCATTTACCTCCCCTCATTATCTGAATATAGTCATCCGCAGTTCTAAAAATTGATTTTTCTCGGAGGCTTACCTTATTCAAACTGGTGATATATTTTTCAACTATTTCCAGCATCTTTAAGACTTTATCGGAGTTATTAGCTTCAAGGCTTTTGTATAGAGCCCACCTCGCAGTATGCATATCCCCCAGATTATACATTGCCAGCCCTAACCCGTAATAAGCATCACCTGTTTCCTCCTTATTAGAAGCTTTCTGAAGTGCAAGCCTAAATATGTTTACTGCCTCCTGATTATGACCTTTTTGTAAGGCTGTGTAGCCCAATTCAAGGAGTTTCTTTAAATTCATACACACCACTCCCCTTCTTTTTTACATATTCCCATCTTCTATAGCCCGCAATGTACTTTATAGTTGCCTGCAATCTCCAAAAGGAATTTAGTTGCCTGTATCCAAGATTTTGCATGATACCATAAAGTACTAACCTAAAGAGGTGCTTCCATTCTGGATATCTCCTATATGTCAGCTCTTCCAAGAATACACCGCATACTGAAAGAAAGGAGCCATACACCACTGCAAGCAGGAGGAAAAGCAAGAAAAACTTGTAACTAATTAAGCCTAATACATAAGCTGATGGCACCATTATATACCCAATCAACTCTATTATTGGACCGAGCACTTCAAAAAGTAAGTAATAGGGGAGAGCAAACATACCTATTCTCCCATACCTGGGATTAAAAAGCATAAACTTATACTTATATAGAGTTTGAATAAGTCCAAGGTGCCATCTTCTTCTCTGCTTTGCAAGTGTCCTAGTATCTTCTGGAATTTCCGTCCAACATATTGGGTCTGTAATAAATCCTATATAGTACTTCTCTCCTCTTTCTCTAAAATGCTTATGTAATCTCACAACTATTTCCAAGTCCTCAGTAACAGTATCCTTAGAATATCCACCCACTTGAATAAGGGCTCCTTTGTTGAACAGCGAAAAGGCCCCTGATAATATCATCGTCTGATTAAGCACATTAAACCCCGAGCGTCCAAGAAGAAAAGCTGTCAAATATTCAACTATCTGAAGATTTGCGATGGGCTTATTGGAGAGGTCGATTTTTTCAACCTCACCGTCTTTAAGTTTTACACCGTTTAGAACTCTTACTACACCCCCCAAGCCTATCACGGGAACTTCAGACTCTATTACCCTTGACATTAATCTGATTAGAGAGTCTTTTTCTATTATTGAGTCTGCATCTATTGAGCAAATGTAAGGAGCTTTACTCACATTTATTCCGCAATTTAGAGCGTCTGACTTACCACCCCGCTCTTTATCAACTACTATAAGATTAGGAATTTCTGGGTTGTAGTAGAAGGCTTTAACTTTTTCTGTTTTTATCAGTTGTCTATAAACTAAATCAATTTTTCTAAGATTAAATGCGTTTATAAGATTTATAAGTGTTGCATCTCCTGAACCATCGTTTACTACAATTATTTCATAGTTGGAATAGCTAATATTTAATGCACTGTGAACCGTTCTAACTATTACATTTTCTTCATTATATGCAGGTATTATAAGAGATACAGGGGGCATGTCCGTTTTCTGTAATTCCTTAACAGGGAAAAGCCTTATAATTCTTATATAGTTTAATATAGACACGAAAGCTAAAATAAACAAAAATGTCAGAATAGCATTGTATATGCTATAATAAATACCAACAAAAATATTAAAAGCTATCACAAAAAGGGCTAAATAATACATAATTTCCTTACCTCCTCAATATCTTCCTGGCTTATGGTATTTGTAAAACCTAATTCATGGTATAGAATCTCCATTATTTTAATTGCATAAATTAAATCTTCTGTGTCACACGCTTTTAGGGCCTCCTTAAGCTTCACACCAGCGTTTGATTTTGATATCGCCTCAGCAATAGCTTGTTTTGCGTATTCATCCTTTGATTCCAATATGGAAAGTATTATATCAAAATTACCCTCCATGCACCTTACCAGCATACCTGCAGACGCACTTCTGACTTGCCAATTATCATCGTAAAGAAGCTCCGCAAGCTTCTTTATAACGTATCTATTGCATCTGAAAGATTCAAGAGCCTTAACTGCATTTAGCCTAACGTACCATACTGGATGGCTCAGAAAAACATGCACTAAAGTATCTCCCTTTTCTAAATTTCTACCTTTAAACATTGCTATAACCTTTAAAGCTCTTGAAAGTATTTCAGGATTGTACTTATTTAATAGGTTTAAAATTACATCTAAAGGTATATTATCCTTGTCTTCTGAAGAATATAGCGCATCAAGAAACGCCATAAGTGCCTGTTCTTCATCATTTAATAATTCAATCAATCTTCCAACTTCGTTCATACTGAGCTTATTAATCATATTGGAAAACAAAACAGACATCTCTTTGAAAGAAAGCTTACCCTTTTTGTATTTATCTAGTATGGTGTAAATGACCTCTTCAATCTGATGTATGTTTAAGGAACTTTTTGTTAAATAGAAAAGCATTCTGTATAGAAATTCCGAATTTTCCTCTTTTCTAATTGTGTCTATTATTTCCTTAAACTTATCTGTAAAACCAAGATTTGTAAGAATTTTAACAGCTTCAAGTCTGTTTCTACTGGAACCACTTTTTAACCTGTTTACGTAATACTTGTCTACTTCATACATTCTGGCAATTTTATTTATATATTCTGAATTCAAATCATACAATTCAATAAGAATATCTATAAAGGCTCTTCCTCTCAGAGAATTGAGTTTCAATGAGGTCCTATCCAAATCTTTTATATGCTCTATATTCCCCGTTTCTATCACGATGTTGTAAATCTTATTACGATAATAAGACTTCAATTGGTCTATTTTTCTGTAGACAATAGAATTTTTAACTCTTCGTATTATAGAAATAGTCAACAGAAGAGTAGAAACCAGAAGTATAGAGATTATGATTGAGACTATTATTAGAATAGTTAATCTACTCTCTAATAGCTCAATCATGATGGCTTTAATTTTAAATTCTTTGTTGTTCCTGTGCGTGAAGTATTTGTGAAAATATTATAATTAGCATTATGAACTTTTCCATTCTTGGCGGTGGCCGGTGGGGGGTTGCTCTTGCCATTCATCTCGGTAAACTGGGGCACAGCATCATGGTGTTTGACAGGAAAGAGGAAACGGTGAGAACTATTGAGGAAGGAAAGCATCCCTACATGGAGGGCGTCAGGCTCAGGAACGTGGGAGCCACTCAGGACCTTGAGGATGCACTTGCCTTTTCAGATTATGTAATAATAGCCCTTCCAGTCCAGGCCATAAGGGAGGTGTTAGCCCAAAAACCTCTGAGGGGTAAGAGGGTTGTCTCCGCTTCCAAGGGACTTGAGGTGGGCACTGAAAAGAGAGTTTCCGAGCTTCTTCTTGAGCTTGAACCCTCTCTGAAGGTCTTTTGTCTGTCTGGTCCATCCTTTGCCAGCGAGGTTTCAAAAGGGCTTCCCACAGCCCTTGTGCTCGCAGGTGAAGAACTTGAGGAAATGGAGAAGATAAGAAACTGGATAAGCTCTGAGAACTTCAGGGTTTATCTTTCCACAGACCTTGTGGGTGTTGAGCTTGGTGGTGCCCTGAAAAATGTTATCGCCATTGCCTGCGGTATATCTGATGGTCTTGGTCTGGGAGAGAATGCAAGGGCTTCCCTTATGACCAGAGGGCTTGCAGAGATGGTTAGGATTGGTGTTTCTCTTGGTGCAAGAAAGGATACCTTCTACGGACTCTCTGGCATGGGGGATTTATTTCTTACCGCCAGTTCTGCACAGTCAAGGAACAGAACCTTTGGCTATCTTCTAGGTCAGGGCCTTCCTCTGGAAGAAGCCCTCAAAAGGCTCAATCAAACAGTGGAAGGTATACATACCGTAAGAGCTGTTCAGAGGCTGGCAATGGATAGGAAAATACATACCCCTATAAACAATGCGGTTTACAGGGTTGTGGTTGAGGGTTATCCTCCAAAGGATGTGGCTCTTGAGCTTCTGAAAAGACCTCCTCAGAGCCCTTTTGAGATGATATGATTTCTCCGTAAAAGTAGTATTCCCCACAGCTTTCGCACCTGAAGATACCACCACCGCAGCATTCTATAACCTCAAGCAGAGCTCCACACTTGGGACATTTTTCCATGACTTATAATTTAGTCCTGTGAGAGAAAGAGTCTTTCTTTACTTTCTCCTTACTCTGACAGCCTTTTTTGTGGCACTTGCCTTTACAATGCTTCTGCCCTTTCTAAAGCCCATACTCTGGGCTGTCATATTTTCTCTGGTTCTGTATCCCATACACATTAAACTCTCAAGAAAAATAGGCAATACATCTTCTGCCCTCTTGCTTACATTGCTGGTGCTCGCCCTTGTGGTAATCCCCTTCAGCCTCGTGCTCACCATGGCCATAAGGCAGTCCATAGAGCTACTTCATCTTGCGGTCAGCCTCACCCAGAACAGCTCCTACATGGATTTAATAAAGGGCACGCTTGAAAACCCGCTACTCAAGAGGATATTTACCGAAGAGGAAATAAAGGGTTTTCTGGCATACCTTGAGTCTGAAGAATTCAGAAACATACTTATGAGCGGACTCAGGGACTTTCTTCAGAGGGGATTGAACCTTGCAGCTTCCATGCTTCCGGCAATTGGTGGTTTTATCTTCAAAACTTTCGTATTTCTACTCACGTTGTTTTTCATACTCAGGGACGGTCCAAAATTCGTAAGATTCGCTGAGCGTTTTCTTCCTATGCACAGGGAAGATATAGAGCAGGTCTCCATAACCATTTACAAGACAGTCCTTGCCACCGTCTACGGTTCCATAGGGGTTGGGATAGCCCAGAGCTCGGTGGGTTTTATTGGATACAAGCTGGCAGGCATGGACTACGCCATACTCCTCGCCATGGCAACCTTCATAAGCTCCTTTATACCGCCCTTTGGCGCAGGCTTTGTATGGTTTCCTGTAGCAGTCTATACCCTTGCAACAAAGGGAACATACCCTGGCGTTTTCATGTTCCTCTATGGCATGTTTATTATATCAACCATAGACAACTTTATAAGACCTCTTATCATGAAAATGGGTATAAGCGTGCCTTACATAGTGCTCTTTTTTTCCATAGTGGGTGGTCTTCTGACCTTTGGCTTTGTGGGTATATTCCTCGGACCTATTATATTCACAACCCTTTTCACCCTTGCCCTGATATATGAGAAGAGAGTGCTGGGCAAGGAAGAGCCTACTCAAGCCCGTGCATCTTGAGGTTTTCCCTTATCCTGTGAAGTAGCTCTGCCGGGTTCTTTATGGGATACTCCAGCTCCTGGAGCACTTCCCTTGCAGTTCTGCCCCTTATATAAACACCCTCAAGTCTGTTGGATATGCTGTCTGCGGACTGTATGGGGAAGTCTGTTCCCTTGAGCCTTTTTAGCACCATATAGGCCCAGGGAATGTCAAGGGCATAGGCAACCCTCTCACAGTATTGGAGAAAGACCTGTGGTTCTTCGTGTCCCTCCTTCACCAGCTTGTATGCAAGTTTTGCAATTCCGCCTGCGGTGTGGACCTTCAGCTCTTTCCTTTCCTCTTCAAGGAGTTCCTCTATCCTTCTGAGCTTTTCAAGTGCTGTGGATGGCTCCGCCCTGAGTATGTTTCTTACCGTCTGAACAGTGAGACCCACCTTCTCCGCTATTTCCCTGTCTGTTTTCAAGTATTCTTCCCTTAGCACCACGCAGTAAACTGCCCTGGCAAGAGATGGAAGCCATGTGAGGGTTTTGTATTCTGCCAGCCTGGAAAGTCCACCGAGCACATCAATGGATTTTAAAAAGACCCTCAAAACAAGTGATTCAAGGTCTCTCTCCACGGGTTCTACCAGCACCACCATATTTAGCCTCCTTTGTGTAATATCGGGGTGACGGGACTTGAACCCGTGACCTCTGGCCCCCCATGCCAGCGCGCTACCGCCTGCGCCACACCCCGTTATTCTTACATTTTAGACCTTTTTGCCTCTGTTTTCAACCTGTATAGAAGCTTTTTACTCGGTCTGAATATTACCCGTTTTCCCCTCTTTCTGAAACTGCCAAAGCCTGAGATTTTCAAACCATCTCCAGAAGCTATGCCCTCCCTCATCATATTTAGCAGAAAGTTCACCATTCTGTATACCTTTTTCTTTGAATAAAGAGAAGAGTGCTCCTCGTGCAGTTTCTGAACCAGTATTTTCTTTTTCATATCTTCATTTTTTTCTTGAGTATGTCGCCCAGTGTAAAGCCCTTGTCAGAAGTGGTTATTATTTCCTCCCTTTTCTCCTCCTCCTTCATGCTGAAGGTTATCTTATCCTGAGAGAGCTCTATTATTCTTGCTTCCACCTCCTGACCTTCCTGGAGTTTCAGACCTTTTGGCATTTCAGATATAGGCAAGAGTCCGTCCACACCCTCTGGAAACTGCAGGAAGGCACCAAAGGGATGCACGCTTTTGACCTTTAGCTTCACCCTCTTACCAATGCTGTAGCTTTTAAGCACGGCTTCCCAGGGATTTTCCATAAGCTGTTTGAGACCAAGCTTTACAAACTTTCCATCTAGCCCAAGCACCATAAACTCCAGGGACTGTCCCACATGGAGCACATCCTCAACTCTACCCGGCTTTATCCATGCCAGGTCGCTTCTGTGAACAACCCCCTGCACACCCTTTTCGAGCCTTACTATAGCTCTGGCTCCTTCTATCTTCTCTACGGTGCCGGTGACCTTACTTCCAACGGGATGTTCCTTTATGTATTCTTCCCATGGCTTTGGAAGGGTTCTCCTTATACTCAAAACCAGCTTGTGTCTTTTTGGGTCAAAATCAAGCACCTGAGCTGATACCCTGTCGCCCTTTTTGAAGGTGCTTCCGTCATAGGATATTTCCTCTTTTGGCACAAAGCCCTCAACACCCTCTATGACTTCAAGGAGCAGTCCGTTTTCCCTCACCTCCACAACCCTTCCGCTCACCACCTGGCCCTTCTGTATGCTCTGTTCTGCTTTCAGCCAGGGGTTTTCCTTTGTTTCCCTCAGGCTAACGAAGATAAACTGTCCGTCTTTGGGTATTCTCTTTACCTTTACCCTCAGCCTCTCGTCAATCTCCGCATAGTTGTAAGGATTCCTGTCCCTTCCCCAGCTCAGCTCTTCAAGGGGAAGAAAGGCTCTGAGGGCGTTGCCCACAAGCAGGGTTATTCCCTTATCTGGGTCTATCTTTATAACCCTGCCTTCCACCAAATCTCCCACCTTTATTTTGGAGAGAAGCCTTGATTTCTTTTTTTCTTCCTGAGCCTTTATGTAATCCCTCTGGGATAGCACAACCTTAAGACCGTCCTCCTCCCTTCTGAGTTCCGTTATCTTTGCCACTATCTTTTTGCCTTCCTTGAGGTTTCTCAGAGCTTCCTTTGCAGGAAGGGATGCCCTCAAACCACTAATATCAACCACATAACTATCATCCTTCCTTTCCAGCACCGTCCCTGTTATGAACTTGCCTTTCTCATAGCAGGATTTTAGAAAACCTGTAAGCTTTTCTTCAAGGTATCTCCTGTAGGACAGTATGGGAGAACCTCCTTTGCTGAACCTGAGGACCACTGCTTTTACCTCATCACCAACCCTGGCCTCTGGCAGTTCTTCTCTTGGGATTATAGCCTCCACCTTGTATCCTACATCCACGTATAGGTTCCTTTCATCAACCTTTACCACCTTACCCTTTATCACCTCCCCTCTCTTTATCTCTTTAAGTTCAAGACCCTCTTCAAAGAGCTTTTCAAACTCACCCATAAGTTCCTCCAGAATTTTCTATTATAACACTTAACCCTTTAAAGTGCCTAAAGGTTTGAATCTTGCCACAAGCCTGGCTATGCCAAGAGAGTGAACCACATAGGCAACCTCTGAGACATCCTTGTATGCCTGTGGAATCTCTTCTGCAACCGTTCCCTTACCCCTTGCAACCACCACGAGACCACCAAGAACCTTTTCAAGCCCCTCTTTTCTGACAAACTCCTTTGCCTTTGTCCTTGACATAAGTCTTCCAGCTCCATGGCAGGCACTTCCAAAGCTCATGTCCATGCTTTTTTCCTGACCAACGAGGAGAAAGGAATATCTTCCTACATCTCCCGGAAGGAGGACAGGCTGGCCTATTTCCCTGTAGGCGGGTGGAACATCAGGATTGTGTGGGGGGAATGCCCTCGTAGCACCTTTACGGTGAACAAGCAACTTCTTCCTTTTACCTTCAACACGGTGCTCCTCTACCTTTCCTATGTTGTGGGCAAGGTCGTATAGGAGCCTGTAACCAAACTCTTCCCAAGATAAGCCAAAAAATCTTCTGACCGTGTCTGCAGTCAGATAGCCAAGTATCTGTCTATTGGCAAAGGCATAGTTGGCTGCAGAGTTCATCGCCCTAAAATAGTCCTGACCCTCTGGAGATTTAAAGGGCATGCAGGCAAGCTGCATATCGGGTATATCTATGCCATATTTTTTTAGAGCATCCTTTGCGGTTTTAAGGTAGTCCACGCATACCTGATGACCGAAGCCCCTTGAGCCGGAATGAACCATTATGGTAACCTGGCCGAGATGAAGACCCAGTTTTTTTGCCACACCCTCTTCGTAAATCTCATCCACATACTGCACTTCCACAAAGTGGTTGCCAGAGCCCACTGTGCCCAGCTCATCAGAACCCCGCTGAAAGGCAAAATCTGAAACCTTTGAAGGGTCTGCACCCGGGAGGGCACCATTGCTCTCTATATGCTCGAGGTCTTCTTCAAAGCCATAACCCTTCTCTATAGCCCACCTTGCACCTTTTATCGCCACCTCAGCAAGCTCTGCCTTTGAAAGTTTCAGTTTTCCCGTGGAACCCACACCGGCAGGAACGTTTTTGAGTATTTCCTGCATGAGCTCTTTTCTAACAGGCTGGACCCTCTCTGCGGTCAGGTTTGTGGCTATAAGCCTTACACCGCAGTTTATGTCGTAGCCTATGGAGCCTGGGCTTATTATGCCCTCTTCTATGTCCGTTGCCATCACCCCACCCACAGGAAATCCGTAGCCCACATGCACATCTGGCATTACATAGATGGCTTTCTCTACGCCGGGGAGCGTCCCTGCGTTACCTGCCTGTCTTATGGCATCCTCTTCAAGGAGTTCATAGAGCCTCTCGCTCAGGTAGAAGTAGACTGGCACCTTCTGCCCCTGAAGGGTATTTTCTGGAAGTTTGTAGACAAAATCAGAAACCTTAAGAAGGCTCTCCTTGAGGCTCATAGTATTAATTTTATGCTTTCAAGTGCCCTGAGCTACAGCAATTTTACTGAAATAAGCTCCTCTTCCTCCCTATACAGATGCACCGCGCAGGCAAGGCAGGGGTCAAAGGAGTGTATGGTTCTCAAAATCTCAAGGGGCTCTCTGGGGTCTGCAAGGGTGTGACCTACGAGAGATGCTTCATAGGGTGAGGGCTGTCCCTTTGCATCCCTTGGAGAGCCGTTCCACGTGGTGGGCACCACAGCCTGATAGTTTTCTATTCTGCCCTCCTTTACATGAACCCAGTGGGAAAGAGAGCCCCGTGGTGCCTCCATAAGTCCAAGACCCTTTGCCTCTCGGGGCCATGTGGAGGGCTCCCATTTTTCTGCGTTGAAGGTTCTTGTGTCGCCAGACTTTATGTTCTCAATGAGCTGGGCATACCAGCCCTTCATGGCATGAGCATAAAGGTAGGTCTCAAGACCCCTTGAGAGGGTCCTGCCCATGGTGGAGTAAAGGGCTGAAATGGGAAGTCCAAGCCTTGATAGGTAGGAGTCAACCATCTCTCTCACACCCGGCAATCCCCTCGCGTAGAGGGCAAGGATTCTGGCAAGAGGTCCCACCTCAGCAGACAAGCCTCCGTATCTTGGAGCCTTCAGCCAGCTGTATTTGCCTTCCACGTTGAGATATTCGTAAGGTGGCTCTGGTCCCGTATAGTTTAAAACAGTCTCCCCCTCAAAGGGGTGAAGCCCTATCTGGTCGCCCTTAGAGTATTTATACCAGCTATGGGTCACATACTCCTCCACCTTTGAGTAGTCCACATCTTCATAAGCCTGCAGCTTTCTGTCCCTTATGAAGGTGGGGGGTATAAAGAACCTGCCATCTCTGTAGGAGTCCCCTTCTGGCTCACCGAGAACCAGAAAGTTCCCAACGCCTTCCCCCTTTTGGAACCAGTCCCCGTAAAAGCTGGCTATGGCAAGAAGGTCTGGAAGATAGACCTTTTCCACAAAGTCCGCCATCTGGTCTATGAGGGTTTTAACCCTGCTGAGCTTTTCCATGTTTATGGCTGTGTCGCTCTGAAGGTCTATGGGTGAGGGCATGCCACCAACGGCAAAGTTGGGGTGGGGGTTTTTGCCCCCAAAAATGGTGTGGAGCTGAACTATCTGTGTCTGCCAGTTGAGGGCATCGAGGTAGTGGGCAACAGCCATCAGATTTGCCTCTGGTGGAAGCCTGTAATCGGGGTGGTTCCAGTATCCCTTGCTGAAGATGCCCAGCTGACCCCTCTCCACCTGAGCCCTTATCTTTTCCTGAACTTCTTTAAAGTAAGAGGGTGTGGACTTCTCATAACTGGACAGGCTTCTGGCAAGTTCGGAGGTCTTTACGGGGTCCGCCTTCAGGGCATGAACGGGATTTATCCAGTCAAGGGCATGAAGGTGATAAAAGTGCACCACATGGTCGTGCACAAAGAGCGTCCCTATCATGAGCTTTCTTATGAGAGAGGCGTTCTTCGGCACCTTTATACTCAGAGCGTCTTCCACAGCCCTTATGGAGGCAAAGGCGTGCACCGTGGTGCATACGCCACATATCCTCTGGGCAAAAGCCCATGCCTCTCTGGGGTCTCTTCCTCTCAGAATTATCTCAATGCCCCTCACCATGGTGCCAGAGGAGTAGGCGGACTTTATGCTGTTCCCCTCCAGCTCAGCCTCAATCCTGAGGTGTCCTTCTATCCTTGTTATGGGGTCAATCACCAGCCTTTTCATGTCTCTTCCTCCAGAGCTTCTGCCACAAGCTCAACCATGCTGACAAACCTGTAATCTCTCTTAAGCTCCTGACTGCTCTTTGTAAGGGCGAGCATGCAATTGGCACAGTAGCAGACTACCGTCCTTGCCTTTGTCTTGTCAAAGAGGGTCATCTTGGATATAAAAGCCTTCTGTCTGTAGTAGTCCGCATCGCCTATCACAAGCACACCTCCACCCCCGCCGCAGCATATGTTGTGTTCTGGAATGAGCACTGAGTCTCTGAAGTCCTCCGCAAGCTCCTTGAGTATCCTTCTCGGCTCTCTGAGAACCCCTCCTCTCCTTCCAATCTGACAGGAATCGTGAAGTGTTGCAGTTTCTTTAAGCACCTTGCCCTTCAACCTGAGCCTGCCCTCCGTCAGCATCCTGTCTATGAGCTCCACGATGTTGAGCACTTCAAAGTCCCACTCTTCTGGAAACACGTTTGGTGCTATAAACCTCATGGACTGATAAGCGTGTCCGCATTCTGGGGCTATGATGTATTTGACGCCAAGGTCCTTTGCACCCTGAAGCACCCTTCTGAGCATCTCCCTCGTTACCTCCCTGCTCTGGGCAAAAAGTCCAAAGTTGGTGGCCTCGTGGGCTACTGTGGACATGCTCCAGCTGACTCCCGCCCTATTCAAAACCTTTGCCGCAGAGGCGACAGAGGATGGGAACTTCATAAGCTCTATGGAGGATGGAATGTAAAGATACTCGGAGGGCTTTCTGTCTATAGGAATGTTCACCTCATACTCATCGGAGATGAACTCAAGCCTCTGCAGGAAGGTCTGCGTGTCCACGCCCAGGGGACTGCCCTTTTCCACTGAAAGGTTGGTGGCATCCGCAAGGTCCTTTGGCGTCAGTCCTGCATGGGTGAGAGCACCCCTTACTATGCTCACAAGCCTTGGTGTGTCAATGCCCATGGGGCATGCCTTTGTGCACCTGTCGCAGTTGGTGCAGGTGTAAAAGGCAAGCCTTGCCTGCTCTTTCAGTTCCTCTGGTTTTATCTTGACCCCAAAGCCAAAGAGCTTTTTAAGCCTTCCCAAGAGTGTGTAGTTTTCCTTGTATATCTCCCTCAGGAGGTCTGCCTTGTAGGCAGGTGTGAGGGTTGGGTCTATCCTTCCAGAGACATTCTCCCCCATGTAAAAGAGGCATGCCTCCGCACATATGCCGCAACGTACACAGGCTTCAAGGTAAGAAGCCACCTCCATATCGATGCTCTTTTTACAGAACTGGTAGAACTTTTCAACCTCCTCCTGACCTATCTCTTCCTTTGAAAGCACTGCCATGGCTCACCTCCTCAAAAGGAAACGCCCCTCTTGCCTGCGTTCCATCCCATAAAGCCCACAGAGAGGAAATAGTAGACAAAGTGAGAAAGTCTGCTGAAGGGAATGTAGAGGATAAGAAGGTCTGCAAGAAACATATGAAGGGACAAAAGCCATATGTAGCTACCGCCCCCGGCCCAGCGTGTGGCAAGAAGGCCAGTGAAGAGTATCATGGCTATGAGGAAGTTGGCAAAGTATTCGTCCTTGCCTGTCAGGAGCTTCAGAACAGGGTTTAAAGCTCTGTGCATCGTGAGTGCTATGAGAGACCCAAGGGCTGCGTAGGCAAGTATGTCGGAGACTATGTTTGGCAGGACTGGAAAGGGTATGCCGGTAATCTCTTTCCACAAAAGAGCATGGGCTGGGACAAAGAAGGTAAGACCTATGAAGCCAAGATGAAAGAGAAAGCCACCTATGAAGTTGATGGCCCTCCTTGAAAATATCTCATTGAAAGTCCAGCCCATGGTAGGCTTTATGACTATTTTCTTTACAGCCATGAGGTAGGGGTTACCTTTGGGTTTGGCGTAGTCTGGAGGAAGTCCAAGGAAAAGCACCCTGAAGAACCTGTAGGCTATGCCAAGGAAGAAAACAAAAAGGGCAAACCTTAGAAGTGGACCTCTGACAAAGTCGTAGAAGGCAACATCGGTCATCTTACTTACCTCCCCTGAGCTTTTTGTTCATGTATGCCACACTCACACCCACCGCAGTCCCCACCGCAACGCCAGCCAGAGCTTCTTTAAGGCCAAAGCCTCCGCTTACCACGGACAAAGGGGTATATATCATCCCCCTGTCCCAGAAGTCTGGCTCTGAACAACCAAAGCATGGATGCCCGGATTGTATGGGAAAGCTTATTCCCCCATTCCACCTTATGGTGGCACAGGCGTTTCTGGTCACAGGACCCTTACAACCAAGCCTGTAGAGACAGTAGCCTTTTTTAGCACCTTCATCGTCAAAGGAGCTGGCAAACCTGCCAGCG
This sequence comes from Pampinifervens navoyensis, assembly GCF_046159715.1. NCBI lineage: Bacteria > Pseudomonadati > Aquificota > Aquificia > Aquificales > Aquificaceae > Pampinifervens > Pampinifervens navoyensis. Next base: position 155,588 of record NZ_JBJXCT010000001.1, on the reverse strand, counting down.
TTGTAAAAGGGTCTTCTGTAGCATCTGTCGTGGACTGTCTGACCGTAAAAGGTTTTTGGTCTTCCCATGCTGTCAAGCTCTGGAGATTTCCCTGTGAGCACATAGCCCGCTATTACTGAGACCATCACATCCCCTATGGGGGGACAGCCCGGGATATTGACCACCTGCCTTCCTCTCAGGGCTTCACTGACGGGTATTGCACCTGTTGGGTTGGGATAGGCATGGGGTATGCCTCCCCAGCTGGCACAGCTACCCACTGCGATTATGAGACCAGCACCCTCTGCCGCCTCTTTCAGGAGCTCCAGATTAGACCTGCCCGCCACGGTGCAGTATGCACCTCCTCTGTCTGGAGATACAGAGCCCTCCACTATGAGCACATATTTGCCTCTGTGTTTTTCCATTGCCTCCCTCTTTGACTCCTCTGCATAAAAACCAGAAGGTGCCATCAAGATTTCATGGTATTCAAGGGATACATAGTCAAGCAGCACATCGGCAGGCAGAAGGCTCGTGCTTCTTATAAAAGATTCGGTACATCCTGCACAGTCCTGAAACTCAAGCCATATGACCACTGGCTTGGGCTTTGTTTCAAGAGCCCTTACTACGTCTGTAAGCATGGATGAGGACAACCCAAGGGCAGTGGAAAGCAACAGGGCGGACTTAAGAAAGTCCCTTCTTGAGTAGCCCCTCCTTCTGTAAATGTCATAGAGGGTTTCCATAATCGCCTCCAGTGAGGAGATTGTTGAGTATGAAAATATGAGTAGTATGATTTTTGTCAACTCAAATTTTGTAAATGGTGGGCGATGGAGGACTCGAACCTCCGACCTCCATCTTGTGAGGATGGCGCTCTACCTCTGAGCTAATCGCCCGGTGACTCTATTATTATTATACATCCTTTCTCTTTTCTGGCTAAAAACAGAAGTAAGTTGTCAGTTACATACAGAGGTTTATATTTAAAATTAGACATGAAAACATATGAAAGCCTGCTCAAAGAGGTTCAACAGGAAATACCAATCACTAACAGACCTTTCCTGCTTGTTGGAAATAAAATCGGTATGAAAGAGGAAGAAGTCATTGAGGTGCTTAACACTTTGAAGCGAGAGAAAGTTATCAGACAGATATCCCCCATATACGACACAAGAATGCTTGGATACGATTCTTCCCTTGTCGCCTTCAGAGTCCAAGCAGAGAAACTGGAGGACGTGGCAGCTCTCGTGAACTCCCATCCAGGTGTAAGCCATAACTACGAGAGGGAAGATGAATTCAACCTGTGGTTTACGCTGGCGGTCCCCCCAGATTCTCCTCTCGGACTTGAGGATACTGTAAAACTTATGGCGAAGATGGGTGGTGTGAAAGACTTTGTGATACTTAGGACCATCAGGATGTTTAAGATTGGAGTCAGGCTAACTTACGAAAATCTTGAAGAAAGAGAAGAGGTAGAAGAAAAGGAGTTCATTTACAAACCACTTGGAGATAGGGAGATTAGGTTAGTAAGAGTCACTCAGGAGGATATGCCACTTGTAAAAAGACCCTTTCTTGAATGGGCAGATAAACTTGATATGGAAGAAGAAGAGCTTATTGAACTTATGAGCTCCCTTAAAGAAAGAGGTATTCTCAGAAGGATAGGTGCCATACTTTTCCACAGAAAGGCTGGCTTTACCGCCAACGGAATGGCCGTGTGGAATGTGGAAAAAGAAAGGGTTGAGGAGGTGGGAAGGTTTATAGCAGGCTTCAGAGGTGTATCACACTGCTATGAACGCACTACCAACAGTGTCTGGAAGTATAATCTCTTTTCTATGGTGCACGGAAGGGACAGAGAAGAGGTAAAGGCTCTCATAAGGAAAATAGCATATGAAGCTTCCCTAAAAGATTACAGGGTTCTTTTCTCCACAAGAGAATTCAAGAAGAAAAGGGTAATATACTTTACCGAAGATTTTTACGCCTGGTACAGAGACTTTACAGGGGCAGTCTCTTCTTCTTGACCCAGTATAAGAGGGTGAGGGTAACAAGAAAAAGTGTGAGGGCAACGGAAAAAGGGTAGGCGAGTGGTCTGTTTACCCTCAGCATGGTATCAAGAAAAAAGAGAAAGAGAAGGTAAAAGCCATAAGCAACCAGTATAAAGGAAAAAGCTTGAAAGAGGTAGTTTTTTACCTTCTTAAGCATTCACGCCTCCAGCATCTTCTGCAGGGTAAGGCTCACGCACTCAGAAAGGGCCTTCAGGTTGTAGCCCCCCTCAAGGGCAAAGAGCACAGGCACAGAAAGCCTTTTCGCGTTATCAATAAGATGCTCTATAACCCTCCCAAAGCCTTCTGTGGAAAGATTCAGATAGGTGAGTGGGTCCTCCCTGTGGGCATCGTAACCTGCGGAAACAAGAAGGAACTGAGGTGAATACTCATAGAAGAGCTTTGGAAAGACTTCTCCGTATATTTTCTCAAACTCTGCATCTCCGGCACCTGCAGGAAGGGGTTCATTGTGGGTAAAGCCGTAGCCTTTACCAGCACCTTTTTCTTCCGAAGAGCCGGTGCCGGGGTAAAAGGGGTATTCGTGTGAAGAAAAGTAGAAGACCCTGTCATCCTCGTAGAAGCTTCTCTGAGTGCCGTTGCCATGATGGGCGTCAAAGTCCACTATGAAGATTCTCTGATAGCCCTTCTGGAGAAGGTAGTGGGCACCAACCGCTATGTTGTTGAAGAGACAGAAGCCCATAGCCTTTGCATGCTCTGCATGATGCCCTGGAGGCCTTACCGCACAGAAGACAGCCTCCACTTCATTCCTTATGAGCCTATCAATACCTTCAAGAACACCCCCAACCGCAAACAGGGCAACCTCGTAGGAGGCAGGCACTGCGTAAGTATCTGGGTCAAGATAACCCCCACCCGCAGAACAAAAGTCTGCCACCTCCTGCACATAGGCAGGGTCATGGTTGAGAGCTACTTCCTGGGCTGACGCTCTCCTCGGGTTTATATGAACCATCTCCTTTAAAACGCCTTTCCTTTCAAGCTCCTGGACAATGGCTATGAGCCTGTCCTTGCTTTCAGGGTGTCCTTTCCAATGATGCTCAAGGTAGACGCTGTCATAAACCAGCCCAGTTTTCATAGGGAAAATTATACTTCAGAAGTGCTATAATCCTTTTTCTATGGAAGGGTCAAGGCTTGAAAAGCTGAGCAGGCTGAGAGAAAAAAAACAGGCATATCCTTACAGGTTTGAGGTGAGCGCACAGATAGGTGATATAAGGAAAAGGTATGAGAAACACCCTGAGGGGAAAGAAATCACACTGAAGGGCGTGGTAAAAAGGTCCTCAAAGCTTGAAGAAGGTAATCTCATAAGGCTATCCAGCCTCTCAGGCGTTGAAATGCTTGCCATAACTCAGGAAGATTTGAAGGTTGGGCAGGAATACACGCTGAGAGGAAGGCTCGGCAGGTATGAGGGCAAACTTTGTCTTTATGATTCGTCTCCTTACGATGGTGATGCTCTGGAAATAGAATCCGTAAAAGCTGAATACGACCTTGACCCTGGCTTTGAAGAGGTGGCCATTGCCGGAAGGCTGATGACTCTCAGAAGCATGGGAAAGGCCATATTTGGTCACCTTCAAGATGCCACTGGAAGGATTCAGATATACCTGAAAAAGGATGTGGTGGGAGAAGAAGCCTTCAGAGACTTTGAAGAGCTTGTGGACACGGGGGACATACTTGGGGTGAGGGGAAAGCTCTTCAGGACAAACACGGGCGAGCTTACCGTTGAGGTGGAAACTTTCCAGATACTCTCAAAAAGCCTGCACCCCATGCCAGAAAAGTGGCACGGTATAAAGGATGTGGAGGTCCGATACAGGCAGAGATATCTTGACCTTCTGGCAAACGAAGATGCAAGAAACATATTCCTAATTAGAAGCAGGGTTGTTCAGGAGCTGAGAAACTTTTTAAACTCAGAAGGCTTTCTTGAAGTGGAAACCCCCGTGCTTCAGCATGTGGCCTCCGGTGCCAACGCAAAGCCCTTTATCACATACCACAACTACCTTGAACAGAACCTCTATCTCAGGATAGCCCCTGAGCTCTATCTTAAAAGGCTTGTGGTGGGAGGCTTCAACAGGGTCTACGAGCTTGGGAAAAACTTTCGCAACGAAGGCGTGGATACCACCCACAACCCAGAATTTACCATGCTGGAGTTCTACACAGCCTACTGGGACTACAGGGACCTCATGGACTTTACGGAAAAGCTTCTTTCCCATGTGCTTCTCTCCACCCTGGGCAACCTGAAAGTGCTTTACAGAGGCAGGGAGCTTGACTTTACACCACCTTACAGGAGGTATAGCTACTTTGAGCTTCTGAAGGAAAAAACAGGAAAGGACAAGGATTTCTTTCTGAGAGATATAGAAGGGCTGAGAAAACTGGCGAAGGAGATAGGAGTGCCGAAGGCAGAAAGCCTTACTCATGCAAAGCTCATTGACAAGGTCTTTGACCTGCTGGTGGAGGATGAGCTGTGGGGACCCTGCTTTGTGCTTGACTTTCCCAAAATACTTTCACCCCTTGCCAAAACACACAGAGAAGACCCTGACCTTGTGGAAAGGTTTGAGCTCTTCGTGGCAGGAAAGGAACTTGCCAACGCCTACACGGAGCTCAATGACCCCTTTGAGCAGAGGGAGAGATTTCTGGAGCAACTGAGAGAGAAGGAGATGGGGGACGAAGAAGCCATGCAGATGGATGAGGACTTTATAACCGCCCTTGAATATGGAATGCCGCCCACCGCAGGTGAAGGAATAGGCATAGACAGGCTTGTAATGATACTGACGGATGTGGACTCTATAAGGGAAGTAATTCTGTTTCCTGCACTCAGGAGGACCTGATGGATCTTGAGAAAAAGCCCATAAAAGAATTCAACGCAGAAGTGATAAGGGTAATCCAGGAAACACCCACCACAAAGACTCTGGTTTTTGACACAGGGCATGTGGACTTTGACTTTTACCCCGGTCAGTATGTGATGCTGAACGTGCCCTTTGAGGGGCAGCTTCTCAAAAGAGCCTACTCCATAGCAAGCCCTCCAACGCAGAAGGAAACACTTGAGCTTACCATAAAAAGGGTGCCCGATGGAAGAGCTTCCGCTTATCTGACGGAGAGCGTGAGGGAGGGAGATAAGTTTCTTATAAAGGGACCCTACGGAAAGTTTATCTGGGTTCCACAGATGGGGACAAGTGTAGTTCTCATAGGTGCGGGGAGCGGTATTGTTCCGCTCATGTGCATTCTCAGATACATAGTCTCAGCCGGACTTGAGCATGTGAAGGCAACGCTTCTGTATTCCAACACCCACTACGAGGAAATAATATACAGGGAAGAACTGGAGAGAATGGACAGGCGTTCCAACATTAAGGTGGTGCACACGCTCACAAGGTCACATCCACCGGACTGGAAGGGATACACAGGAAGGATAAACCCGGATATGCTATTGAAAGAAGTGGAAGACATACCCACTAACCTCTACTATCTTTGTGGACCTCCCAACTTTGTGGAAGACATAGCCAGCATGCTCCTCGAGCTGAGGGTGGACAGAGAAAAGATAAAGAAGGAAAAATACGACTAAGAAAGGCTCTCAAGAAGTTTTAGGTTTCTGTAAGCCCTTTCCACGCTTTTTGTGTCATAACTTCCCCTCAGGAAGTCCTCCAGCATGAGCCTGAGCTTGTCCCTCTTTTCCTCCGTCAGGAGCTCACCCCTCTGGTAGACTTTTTCCTCACCAAAATCAAGAATCAGCTCATCATCTATGTTCCATATCCTTCTTGGCTCTGGATGTTCCCACGCCACGCTGAGACTGAAAGGGACTCCCTCCAAATAGCCACTAAGCGTCCAGACACCTTCTTTTACATGGAGCCCTTCCAGATTTATATCTTCAGAAACCCTCTGAAGGAGGTAAAGGTCATGCCAGGCAAGGTCCCAGAGGGGTGAGATATACCCTCTTCCCCTTCCAAACCTTTCTATTCTGAGAAACCTCCTGGGCTTTCTCAAAAAGCTGACACATACGGAATAATTCTCCACCTCTGATATGTAAAGACAGGGATAATCTCCTATTTTTGTAAACTCCTCAGAGCTCAGGGCTGGAGGTTTTTCAAGGAGAACGGGTATACCCCTTTTCAAGAAGCTCTCCGCTATTTTTGCGTGTTCTTCGGGACTGACCGCCACTATTACCGACTTGAGCTCTTCCTGAACATCACCAAAATGACAATAGAAGGGGTAGGGCTTTTTCTCCTTTGTGGGGTCTATATCACACAGCACAAGCTTTTCACCAAGCTGTTCCAGCTTCCAGAAATACTTGTTTCCCATGTTTCCAAGACCCACAAGCAGAACATGCATGGTATAGAATTTTAAAGGAATAGCCATAAGCTTATAAGGTTGAAATCCCATGAGTCCTTACTAAAATTATGCTTAAACTCAGGAGGTGGAGCTATGAGAAATATAGCCCTTATGGTAACATTGCTTGCAGGAATCTCCTTTTCCCAGCAGATAACCATGAAAAGACCTCCAAAGTCTCTGGACAGATACTATCCTCCCCAGTCTCAAAAAATGGAGTATCTTTCCAACATGCACACCATGAGCACAGCCTTTCATGGAATCACTCTCAACATCAACGAAGGCAAATGGGAAAGGGCTCTTGAATGGGCAAACCAGCTAAAAAGAACTTACGAAGAATCTGCAAGAATGGTACCTGAATGGAAAGACTACTTCAAGCCAGCACTGGCGGATAGCCTCATAAGGGCTGTTCAGTCAAAGAATGTGGATGCGGTAATAAGAGCATCAAGGGAGCTGGGACAGACCTGTAACAAGTGTCATCAGGAAAATCAGGCAGTTGTAAAGCTCTACTACCATTTTCCGAGGTATGATAACATAACCCTCGAAGACCCTGTGGAGCTTCAGAATTTAAAGACCAGAGATTACATGAAGAAGCTCTCAGATTCCATGAAGTCTCTCAGAATCTTTCTGGTTCAGGGTGAAGTTGCAAAAGCAAGAGAGCATGGAGATAACTTTGTTGAAAGGGCAAAGCAGCTAAACACCATGTGCACCAAGTGCCACACATCAAAGGCTTCCGTGGAATCCCTTGCAGGAAGGGAATATCTTGCCGCCCTTGACAACCTTCAAAAGGCACTGAACGCACCCCAGGTAAACAGAGATGTGGTCTTCAGACATCTTTCAGAAGTAGGTCAGTATTGCTACAGGTGCCACAATGTGCACCTTATACCTGTTCTGGTGCAGGATGCTCTAAAGTGAAGTGTCAAGAAAGAGCATGAGCAGAAGGCCCAGAAGGAAAGCGAGGGTTACCTGCGTGTGTTTGCCCTCTGCATAAGCTTCTGGAAAAACCTCCTTTGCGGTTATGTATACCATGGCACCGCCACCAAAGCCAAGGCCCATTGCCAGAAAACCTTTAAAAACCTCAAAGAAGGCATACCCTGCGAGGGCAAAGAGGGCTTCAAGAAGACCGCTGAGAAAGCCAGCCCACAGAGGCATGAGCATTTTACCAGTGATTACCATGAGAGGAAGACTGACTACGAAGCCCTCAGGCACATCTTGAAGGGCTATGGCTATAGCAGTTTCAATGCCTTTCTCTGGAGAGTAAGCAGAGGCTATGCCCACGCTCAGACCCTCCGGTATGTTGTGAATTATTACTGCAAGCACTATGAGGTAGAGCCTGCCCACTCTCTGAGGTGAAAAACCCTCCACACCCTTGAGAGTATGCTCGTGGGGAACAAGGTTTTCTAAAAGAGCCATAACAGCAAAGCCCATAACAATACCAAGGGCTACATCAAAAAAGCTACCCACCTCAAGCCCGGGCAGTATGAGGCTCGTAAAGCTAGCAACCAGCATGACCCCACCTGTAAAGGATAGGCTCACGCCAACGCTCAGAAAAGGCTTTCTGAAAACCACAGCGAGCAGACTTCCCAGAAAGGTGCCGGCAAGAAGAAGAGAAGATACAAAAAGTATGCTCATGCCTCGTCTTCTTCTGTGCTTTCGGTAAGTGCTTGGGTAAGGCTGTATGGGCAGGCTACAAAGGTATAGAAGAAAAAGCTTATAGCTTCAGAGGACTTCTCCATATCTCCAAGCCAGAGCTTTATCCTCACCCTTGCGTAATCCCACGCCCTGTCAAGCTCCTTCTCAAGCCTCTGCCTCATGCTGGGTACAAGCTAAAGCTCCTCTTTCATAAAGTCTTATTTTACAGGAGCTCAGAAAGTTTAAAAAGGGAGTAAACCTCAAGACCTTCCCTCTGCAGGTTTTCTCTGCCCCCTTCTTCTCTGTCCACCACCGCATACACGCAGAGCACCTCATAACCCTCCCTTCTGCACGCCTGAACTGCTTTGAGGGCAGAACCTCCGGTGGTTATCACATCCTCCAGCACCACTACCCTGTCTCCAGACTTTAAGAGCCCCTCCACTTGCCTGCCAGTGCCATGAGCTTTTGGTTCTTTTCGGACCACAAAGGGCTTTATGGGGTCTCCCTCAAGGTATGAAACCATGCTTACTGCATAGGCTATGGGGTCTGCACCGAGGGTAAGTCCGCCCACGCCATCGGGTTTTAATTCTCTCAAGCTCTCATAAAGCACCCTGCCCAGAAGATACACACCCTCCGGGTCAAAGGTAACCTGCTTGAGGTCTATGTAATATCTGCTGAGCCTTCCAGAGGATAGTTTAAAGACCGGCTGGTCTGAGACTCTCAAAGACCTTTCCCTTATGAGAGCCTTGAGCCTTTGTCTATCCATTGGCTTTTAGCTTTTCCTTGGCATACTCCATAAGACCACCGGCTTTGAGTATTGCCATCAGCGTCTCTGGAAACCTCGTAGCCTGATACTCCTTGCCAGTGGTGAGGTTTCTGACTATGCCCTTTTCCAGGTCCACTTCCACCTCATCACCCTCTCTTATCTCATCCACAGCATCAGGCGCCTCCACTATTGGCAGGCCTATGTTTATGGAATTGCGGAAGAATATCCTTGCAAAGGACTTGGCAATTACTACGGGAACACCTGCATACTTTATGGCTATGGGTGCATGCTCACGAGAGGAACCCGCACCGAAGTTCCTGCCCGCCACTATGATGTCACCCTCTGTGTGCTCCTTTGCAAACTCGGGATGCTCTGAGTCTTCCATCACATGCTGGGCAAGCTCGTAGGGGTCGGAGGTGTTGAGGTATCTGGCTGGTATTATCTGGTCTGTATCCACGTTGTCTCCAAACTTCCAGACCTTTCCTCTTATAAGCATGATGTTTATTATAACCTACCGGAAAGCTCTCTCATCTTCTGATTTAGTTTTTCATCAAAGGATAAAACCTCTATCCCATTATCAAGAGCATACAGAATAATTAGCCAGTCGTTGTAGTTGAGATCTGGGAAATCCAGAATGCTATCCACTACCCTCGGGTGATAGTTCTGTGACGGATTCTCTTTTATAAGCAGGGCATCCATATATTTCATAGCTTGGAGGGCTTTTTTGCAGTCATAACCTCTTTCTCTACATCTTCTCGCAATAACAGAATAAGCCTCTCCAAGCACCGGTATAAGAATTGAAAGTTCCTTATTTTCAGAAAGGGAAAGGAGGGCATCTTTTGCCCTCCCATGATGGGCATCTCTCTGGTCTATGAAAGCAACCAGCACATTTGCGTCAAGAAGAATAGAGTTTCTTCTCCTCCTCAACCGCATCGCCTCCAATGCTTAAACTTCCCGCCAGCATCCTCAGAACGTCTGATTTTCTCATAACAGGTATATCAAACTTTCTCAGTATGTCCACCGCATACTTGGTGGTAATGTCCTGCAGAGTGAGCCCTGTACCCTTTGAAGTGAGCACGTCCTCCACAAGTCTCTTGGCTGGAACCAGCCTACCTTCTACCAGGGCAAAATAATCTGTTCCCTTATAGATTTCATATTCCTTCTGAGCAGACCTTATTATGTCTTCGTAGCTTATTTCAACTGTCTTACCTCTTATTCTAAAAATTTCACTGACTTTCATATTATACCTTTTTCACCCTTATCCCAAGCTGTGCAGCAACCATACACGCATCTTGCGTAGTAAAACTGCTAACTTTATTCCCACTCCGTTTAAGAAGTTCAATAACGAACTTCCTAAGCGGTACACAACGATTTAAGTTTCCCAAATTAATCTCTGCAAAGTATTTCAATTTGCTGTGGCCTAGACTAGAATATGCACAAAGTGCAGCTATGGGTATTTTCTGCAAATCTACATATGCTGAATTGTTTCTAAAAGTGACTTTTTCCATTTTCACACCTCCTTAGTTTTTACTACTCTATAATGTAATAACTTCGGTTTACTTTGTCAAGACCTTTCACATATACGGGAGTTTGCCCTATCCTTTTACCACCACCCTTATGAGCCTGTCCCCCTCCAGATCCCACCTTCTCTTTGCCCTCTGGTCAAGCCTGCTCAGAGGCAGGTCTTTCTCTTCAATCCTGTCGTAAAAGACCTTGCCTTCCCCGCTCACAAGCATAAGCTCAACGGAGCCTATCAGCGGCACCACATCTGAAAGCCTTTCCCTTGAGGAGCCAAGGATTTCCACACCCTTGGTGTATCTGCCCCTTTGTGGGATTTCCTGCAGAGATACCTTCTTGATACTTCCATCCTCCGTTATTACCAGCAGGTTTTCTGCTTCTCGCAGAGCCCTTATGCCCACCACCCTGTCTCCCTCCTCAAGCCTTATTCCCTGAACTCCCTTTGAACCAGTGGTTGCAGGCGGAACTTCGCCCACAGGAAATCTCAGAAGCCTTCCCCTGTATGTGAACAGCAAAAGGTCCCCCTCTTCAGGAGCCTGAACCACCTTCACAACCCTATCTTCTTCAGAGAACTTTATTATCTGCATTCCCTGAGACTTGTATTCAAAGTCAACAAGAGGTATCTTTTTCACATAGCCCTTTTCTGTAGCAAGAAGTATTCTTCCCTCCATACCAGAACGCACAAAGGCGCCCACTATCTTCTCTTCCGCTTCTTTCAGAGACAGGATACTTCCTCTGAGAGCCTGAGAGCCTGCTATCCAGTAAACTCTCCCCCTGTCGGAGACCATAAAGAGCCCGTCGGTGAAAGGCACATCCAGAATGTTTACCACCTCTTCGCCTTCTTCCATCTCTTCAAGAGGCACGACTCTTCCTCTGGCATATACCACCACTGTGAGACTGCCCTCTTCTGGAGTCTGAAGTCCCTCAACCAGAGTTCTTCTTGGAGTGCTGTAAGATTTTGAAATTTCCTGCATCTCTTCTATAAAGACCCTTATCCTTTCTTCTTCCTTCTCCACCAGCCTTGTGTAATACTCTATTTTCTGTCTGAGTTCCTTCTCCTCCTCTTCCAGCCTGCTTCTTTCAAGGGATGTGAGCCTCTGAAGCCTCATGTCAAGGACTGCGTTTGCCTGAGCCTGAGATAGTCCGTAATTTTTCATGAGCCTTTCTCTTGCTTCCTGAGTATCTGTGGAGCTCCTTATGTCCTGTATAACATTGTCAAGGTTTTTGAGGGCTATGAGGAGACCTTCCACTATGTGGAGTCTTTCCTTTGCCTTCTGAAGGTAAAAATTGGACCTTCTTAATATAACTTCCAGTCTGTGCCCTATAAACTCCTGAAGGAGAGCCTTTATACCAAGGAGCTTTGGCTCCCCCCTCACCAGCACCACAAAGTTCAGAGGGAAGTTTTTTCTGAGGGCTGTATGCCTGTATAGCTTTTCAAGAACCTTCTCACCCTTTGCCTCACGCTTGAGTTCCACCACTATTCTTATGCCCTCTTTGTCAGACTCATCCCTTATATCGGATATTTCCTTTAACCTTCCCTCTCTTGCAAGGTCCGCCATGCGTTTTATGAGCTCTGCCTTGTTTACCTGATAGGGTAGCTCACTTATTACAATTTGCTCCTTTCCCCCCTGAAGCCTTTCCACATGAGCTTTTGCCCTTATACGCACCTGTCCCCTGCCCTTTTCGTAAAAATCCACCAGCTCTGAGTAGTTTTCCACTATTCCGCCAGTGGGAAAGTCAGGACCCTTTATGTATTTCATGATTTCCTGGGTGGTTAGCTCAGGGTTCTTTGCAAGCTCTATAAGAGCCTGACATACTTCTCTGAGGTTGTGAGAGGGTATGGAAGTGGCAAGACCAACCGCAATTCCGCTTGTGCCGTTGCACAGAAGGTTTGGAAATTTTGAGGGCAGCACCGAGGGCTCAAAGGTTGAGCCGTCAAAGTTGGGGACAAAATCCACCGTGTTTTTGTCTATGTCTTCGAGGAGCTTTACCGCATAACGGGAAAGCTTTGCCTCCGTGTATCTCATGGCTGCAGGCGGGTCCCCGTCCACAGAGCCAAAGTTTCCCTGTCCAGTTATGAGGGGATAGTTCATGTTGAAGTCCTGAGCCATACGCACAAGGGCTTCATAGACTGCCTGGTCTCCATGCGGATGGTAGTATCCAAGCACCGCACCCACAATTCTGGCACTCTTGACAAAGGGCTTTTCAGGATAAAGCCCCATGTCGTGCATGGCGTAGAGTATCCTTCTCTGGACGGGCTTGAGACCGTCCCTCACATCCGGGATAGCCCTGCCCACAATAACGGACATGGCATAGTCTATGTAGGATTGCTTGACCTCTTCCTCTATGGGGACAGTTATGACTTCCATGAAGTTGAAAATATTATACCACCTTGACCTTCTTTTTCTCAAGACCCATAATAAAAGCATGCTGGAGGAATGGAGAAGAAAACTGCGTGAAGCTTCTCAGGGCAGAGCTGTCCTCGTGGAGGGCAAAAGGGACAGATGGGCTCTTCAGAGGTTTGGAATTAAAAATGTATTCACCCTTGAGGGCAAAAGACTGTCAGACCTTCCAGACCTTCTAGAAGACTTTAGAGAAGTTGTGCTCCTCTTTGACCTTGACAAACATGGAGAGAGGATAAACACAAAGGTTAAGGAAATTCTGGAAAAACAGGGCTATATTTTAATAGAGGATTTCCGTGAGGAACTTAGGAACAAGGGAATAATTTACGTGGAGGACTTACATGGAGAAGTCGGCGGTCCTGACTGCTCTACTGGTGCAGGACAGGCTTATAAGGCTTAACATGCAGATGCTGGAAGGGGTTCTTAGAGAAATAAGGGCAGATGTGGAAGAATTGAATCTACTTGCCGAAGCCTGCCTTTCTGAAGATGAATACAGAAGATACAGGGATATAGTTCTCAAGGTGGAAGCAGACCTGTTGACCAAGACTTCTGAGATCGTGGACCACATATACGACATATACGAGGTTTTTAACTTTGACATAACCTTCTTATCCACGCTGCCGGAAGAGCTGGGAAGAGAGATAGAAAGGCTGGATGCGGTGAACTCAATAAATTCAAAGCTTGAGCTTATAATCACCATAATGGATGAAATACTCCTTGTTGCAGAGGAAAGCCCGAAGATGTTTGCCATACTGACTCCCTTCAGGGTTTACAGGGAGGTAATAAAGCAGGGCATTGAGTTTAACAGAAGGCTAAACGAGCTCAGCCTTCAGAAGACAGGATAAGCTCAAGAACCTTTTTTGCCGCGAGCTGTTGCGCGGACTTCTTGCTCTTCCCCTTTGCCGTCGCTCTGAATTCCCTTATGCTGCACTCCACCTCAAAGACTCTGCTGTGATGGGGACCCTCCGTGCTTACAACACGGTATACAGGTCTCTCTTTCCAGCGTCTCTGGGTCTCTTCCTGAAGGAGTGTTTTATAATCCCTCTTGTAGTCTCTGCTTCTGACAGCAGATACTATCTTTTCCCTGTAGAGGTTGTTAAAGAGAGATTTAACGAAATCTGCAGACCTGCCACAGTCAAGATATACCGCAGCCCAGAGGGCCTCAAAGGTGTCTGCCATCAGCGACGAACTCAGATGGTTGTTCCTCCTCCTGCCTCCGTAGAGTATGTGCATGTCAAGGGAAAGCTCCTCCGCAAGCTCGTGCAGATAGTCTTCACTGACAAAGTAGGACTTCATCATGGCAAGTTCACCCTCAGAAGCCCCAGGAAATTCAGAAAGAAGAAGGTCAACAACGAAGAAGTTTATAAGAGAGTCTCCTAGAAATTCAAGGGTCTCATAGCTTTTGAGCCCATGCTCCCCGGCGTATGACTTGTGGGTGAGGGACTGAATTAGAAGCTCGGAGTTGTTAAAGGTATAGCCCAGCCTTTTCTGAAGGTCTTCAAGGTCTTTTAAAGAGGAGACAGGCATTGGTTCCACCAAAACCGAAGGAATTTGAAAGGGCATAATTTACCGAATAGCTTATTGACCTGTTGGGCACATAGTCAAGGTCGCATTCAGGGTCCGGGTTTTCAAGGTTTATGGTGGGCGGTATAATGCCGGTTTCTATGGTCTTTACTGTTGCTACCGCCTCCACAGCCCCTGCAGCACCAAGGAGATGACCTATCATGGATTTGTTGGAGCTTATCTTGAGCCTGTAGGCATGTTCTCCAAAGAGTCTCTTTATGGCAAGGGTTTCAGATTTGTCGTTAAGTGGTGTGGATGTGCCGTGGGCGTTTATGTAGTCTATCTCCTCAGGTCTTACTCCTGCATCCTCAAGGGCAAGCTTCATACACATGTAGGCACCCTCACCGTCCGCACAGGGCGCTGTTATGTGATAGGCATCGTCGGTGGCACCATAGCCCACAAGCTCTGCGTATATCCTTGCACCTCGTGCCTTTGCATGCTCGTATTCTTCCAGCACAAGAATTCCCGCACCCTCACCCATCACAAAGCCATCCCTGTCCCTGTCAAAGGGTCTTGAAGCTTTCTGGGGCTCATCGTTCCTCGTAGAAAGCGCCCTCATGGAAGCAAAACCAGCCACACCCAGAGGAGTTATGGCGCTTTCGCATCCACCGGCTATTGCCACATCAATGTCCCCCTTCTGTATGAGTCTCATGGCATCACCTATGGCATGGTTTCCCGTGGCACACGCGGATACCACGCAGTAGTTTGGTCCCTTAAAGCCAGACCTTATGGCCACAAGGCCGCTTGCCATGTTGGAGATGCCGTAGGGTATGAAGAAGGGAGAAACCCTCCTGGGACCCTTTTCCATAAGCACCTTTTGCTGTTCCTCTATGTCCCTGAGCCCACCTATGCCAGTGCCTATTATCACGCCCACTCTGTATGGGTCAACCTTGCTCTCTAAGATTCCGCTATCCTTTATGGCTTCTTCTGAAGCAGCAACTGCAAA
The DNA here is from genome assembly GCF_046159715.1 of Pampinifervens navoyensis. Classification (NCBI taxonomy): domain Bacteria; kingdom Pseudomonadati; phylum Aquificota; class Aquificia; order Aquificales; family Aquificaceae; genus Pampinifervens; species Pampinifervens navoyensis. Next base: position 140,435 of record NZ_JBJXCT010000001.1, on the reverse strand, counting down.
CTTTATAAAATCTGAGACCTTCTGAACATCCTTTCTGTCAAAGTATTTCTCAGGGTCAAAATCCTTAACCTCACCTGCTATATGAACGGAAAGCCCTATCTCAACAGGGTCAAACCTCTTTATTGTATCTATACCGCTTACGCCAGCCACAAGATTTTCCCAGAACTTCTCCACACCGGTCCCTATGGGGGTTACAGCCCCGAGACCTGTTATCACAACGCGGCGCATCAGCCCTTTACTCTCTCCTTGAGGTAGTCCATGACATCCCCTACAGTTCTTATCTTCTCTGCATCTTCATCAGGTATTTCAATGCCAAATTCTTCTTCAAAAGCCATCACAAGCTCCACCACATCCAGAGAATCTGCACCAAGGTCTTCCACAAACTTAGCTCCAGGATTTAGCTTGCTCACTTCAACACCAAGCTGGTCTGCTATTATTTCTTTTATCCTCTGCTCCAGGTCCATTTTTTACCTCCTGTATATTGTGTGTATGGATATTATACCACAAACCGGGCTATAATATTTAACATGGCAGGACACAGTCACTGGGCGCAGATTAAGCACAAGAAGGCAAAGATAGATGCACAGAGGGGCAAGATATTCACAAAAATAATCCGTGAGATAACCGTTGCAGTTAGAGAAGGAGGACCAAATCCTGAAACGAACCCCAGGCTAAGAACCGCCATAGAAAATGCCAGAAGGGTCAACATGCCCACAGATACTATAGAAAGGGCAATAAAGAAGGGAACTGGTGAACTTGGTGGTGAAAACTATGAAGAAGTGCTGTATGAGGGCTATGCCCCAGGCGGTGTGGCTCTTATGATACTCACCTTCACAGACAACAGGAACAGAACAACCTCCGAGGTAAGGCACGTGCTTTCAAAGCACGGGGGAAACCTTGGCTCTTCTGGATGTGTTTCTTTTCTTTTTGACAGGGTAGGAATCATTGAAGTGCCAAGGGAGGGCATGAGCGAGGAGGAGATTTATGAAAAGGCTATAGAGGCTGGTGCTGAAGATATTGAAGCGGGAGAGGTTGCCTATACCCTTTACACAAATCCTGAGGAGCTGTACTCAGTTAAAGAAGCCCTTGAGTCCATGGGGCTTCAGATAGAAAGGGCAGAGATAGCCTATAAGCCAAATACACTTGTTCAGGTTCAGGATTCAGAAACAGCAAAAAAGGTGCTTAAGCTGCTTGATGCTCTGGAAGACCTTGATGATGTTAAAGAGGTAATAGCCAACTTTGATATACCAAAGGAATTAATGCAGCAGGTCAGCCTCTAAAGAAGCCTGTCAAGCAGGACAACTACAAAAAACACAAGGCTTATGTAGCCGTTCACCGTGAAGAAAGCTTTGTTTATCTTTGAAAGGTCGTTAGGCTTTATAAGATAATGCTCGTAGTAGAGAAAGCCAGCCACTGCAAGAAGCCCAAGGAGGTATAAAACGCCCAAAAAATCAACTCTGAACATAAGCACCAGCAGGAAAAGAAAAGTGAGAGCGTGAAAAAACCTGGCAAACCAGATAGCTTTTTCAATTCCATATCTTACCGGTATGGACTTCAAGCCATAGCTTCTGTCAAAGTCATAATCCTGAAGAGCATACAGCACATCAAAGCCCGCAACCCAGAAGCCCATGGCAAGACCAAGGATTATGGCATTGAGGGATACACGCTCATTGAAGGAAACATCCACTGCCAGAGGCACCAGAAAATAGACCAATCCAAGCACAAGATGTGGATAGTATGTGACCCTTTTTGCATAGGGGTAGAACCAGAGGAGAAAGAGAACTACAGGTGATAGAAGAAAGGCATATAGGTTAATCATGAGTGTGGAAAAAACAAATAGCCCTGAGGACAGGAGCACGAGCCTTTTTATGCTCTCCTCTGAAACCTCACCCCTTGCGTGAACCCACCCCCTTGTGCGTGGATTGAGCCGGTCTGCTGGTAGGTCTATGAGCCTGTTGAGGGCCATTCCTGCAGTGCGGGCGCTTATAAAGGCAAGAAGAACCCAGAAAAGCCTCCACAGAGAAGGCATCTGCTGATAGAGCAGAACTATACTTGCGAGCGCAAAAGGAAGGGCAAAGATGGTGTGTTCAAACCTGGTGAGTTCAAGGTACTTTCTCATATATCAAATATCACCTCCGCCACCCACAGGTCTCCTTCCCTCTCCACCCTAAGGTCGTGGTAAGTTGCCGCCTTTATCACGAGCTTAGATTCGTGCCTGTCAGGGTCAAACCTCTCGCCCAGAAGCCTTACTCTGGCGTAGTCTTCTTTCAGCTCAAGAACTTCGCATTTTGACGCTACGAAGAGCTCCGCCTCGTGGAGGACAATCGCCGAGTTTATTATGTCCGGAAGAAGAAAGGGCAGCTCTGAAGAGGCCTCAACTATCTTCTCTTCCTCCGGTCGAACTGCCTCTATGGGCGTCATCTCGTTGAAGGTAGCGAGTATGCTCTTGCACAGAAGCTCTTCGAGGCTATGGGCTCTTACCCTTATGCCTGCATCCGCCGTTATGCGGTCTATGGTCTCATAAAAGCTCATAGCCCCAGAACATCAGACATGGAATACCAGCCTGGAGGCTTGCCCTTTATCCATCTTCCTGCCTCAATGGCACCCCTTGCGAATATGTCCCTTGATGTCGCTCTGTGAGTGAGCTCAATCCTTTCACCATAGCCCAGGAAGTAGACAGTATGTTCACCCACTACATCTCCACCCCTCAGAGCCATAACCCCAACTTCTCCAGCCTCCCTTGGTGTTATTCCATCTCTTCCGTGCACCTTCCTGCTCAGGTTCATCGCCTGAGCAAGTATCTCTTCAAGCTTGAGGGCAGTCCCGCTGGGCGCATCCTTTTTGTAGCGATGATGAATTTCAAGCACCTCCACATCAAAGCCCCTGTTTTTAAGAACAGTGCCGGCTAACTCCACAAGTCTGAAAAGCAGGTTTACACCAAGGCTCATGTTGGGAGAGAGTAGTATGGGGCCACGCTCTGAATAGGGTTTGAGTTCTTCAAGCTCCTGCTCCTTAAAGCCCGTTGTCCCGATAACCACCCCCTTTCCTGCAAGGGCTGAGAGCTTTGCATGGGATATGGCCGCTGTAGTGTTCCCCGAAAATTCTATAACCACATCACACAGGGCAAGCACATCTTCAAGCCTTGAAGTAAGAGGAAGACCTTTCAGTTCTTCTATTCCGGATGCTTCACCCAGGTCCTGTGACCTCACGCAGTCTGGATGTTCCACCCCCGCAACCACCTGAAAGTCCGTATATTCAAGGGACAACTTTAGAATACTCTTTCCCATCCTGCCGAGGGCACCACAGATAACGGCCCTTGTCATTCTTCCTCCTCTTCACCAAATATCATATCTTCAAGCTCCTCAACTGCATCCTCTGCCTGGTCTGGAGGAACTACAGAAGGGTAGAGGGCAACCTGAATGCCTTCGGTGAAGAGAAATCTGCTTATGATTTCCTGTAGCTTTTCCAGTTCTTCGGGACTCAGGTCTCCCCTTATGCTCTCCTCCACGGGCTTGCTGGTGAAGAAGAAGCCTACAAGACTGAAGGGGACTGCGTAAAGTTGTTCTTCCATGACACGCTCCTTTGAGTTTTGAAAAATTATAATATGAACTATGGACTACAGACCGCAAGAGATAGAAGCCAAATGGCAGAAGATATGGGAAGACATGAAGACCTTTGCATCAAAAGAGGAAGGAAACAAATCCTACGTGCTTGAGATGTTTCCCTATCCATCAGGCAGGATTCACATGGGGCATGTGAGAAATTACACCATTGGGGATGCTATTGCACGCTTTCTGAGGTTCAGGGGATATTCTGTCCTCCATCCCATGGGCTGGGATGCCTTTGGACTACCTGCAGAGAACGCCGCCATAAAGCATGGCTTTCATCCTGCAAACTGGACATACCAGAACATAGCCTACATGAAAAAGCAGCTCAAAAGCCTTGGCTTTTCCTACGACTGGAGCAGGGAAATCGCCACCTGCAGTCCTGAATATTATCGCTGGAACCAGTGGCTCTTTTTGAAGTTTTACGAGCATGGGCTCGCCTACAGAAAGTCTGCAGAGGTAAACTGGTGTCCCAACGATGAGACGGTGCTTGCTAACGAGCAGGTAGTTGATGGAAGGTGCTGGAGGTGTGGCACTCCCATAGTGAGAAGAGAGGTGCCCTCCTGGTATCTGAAGATTACCGCCTATGCGGAGAGGCTTTTAGAGGACCTAAAAGAGCTTGAGGGTAGGTGGCCCGAACGGGTGATAGCCCAGCAGAGGAACTGGATAGGAAGGTCTGAAGGAGCAGTGCTCAAGTTTTTCGTGGAAGACATCCCCATAGAGGTCTTTACCACAAGACCAGATACGGTTTTTGGTGCAACCTTTGTAGTGCTGGCTCCCGAACATCCTCTGACCCTTGAGCTGGCAAAGAAGTCTGAAGACTACCAGAGGGTGAGAGCCTTTGTGGAAAGGATGAAGCAGAAGTCCACCAGGGAGAGGGGAATTGAAGAAGAAAAGGAAGGTGTGCCACTGGGCGTGTATGCAACAAACCCGGCCACAGGGGAGAAAATACCCGTCTGGACCGCCAACTACGTGCTATACGAATACGGCACTGGCGCCATAATGTGTGTGCCAGCCCACGACCAGAGGGACTACGAGTTTGCGGTCAAATACGGACTACCAATCAGGCACGTGATAAAGCCCAGGGAAGGAGACCTCCCGGAAGGCAGAGCCTACGAAGAACCGGGAGTGCTCATAAACTCAGGACAGTTTACGGGCATGGACTCTCTGGACGCAAAGAAAGCCATCACCCAGTGGCTAAAAGAGAGGGGTCTTGGAGAATTCAGGATTACCTACAGGCTCAGAGACTGGAACATATCTCGTCAGAGATACTGGGGCACTCCCATACCCATAGTCTACTGCGAAAACTGTGGAACTGTGCCTGTGCCAGAAGACCAGCTTCCGGTGCTTCTGCCAGAAAGGGTGGAGATAACAGGACATGGGAACCCTCTTGAGAAGGTGCCAGAGTTTGTCAATACCATCTGCCCGAAGTGCGGAAGACCTGCAAGGAGAGAAACGGACACCATGGACACCTTCTTTGACTCAAGCTGGTATTTCCTCAGGTTCTGCGACCCAGTAAATTCAGAAAAGCCCTTCGCACCGGAGAAGGCCGAGTTCTGGATGCCTGTAGACCTCTACATTGGTGGTATAGAGCATGCGGTCCTTCACCTTCTTTACGCACGCTTTTTCCAGAAGTTTCTGTATGACCTTGGACTGGTAAAGGACAAAGAGCCTTTTCTTAGACTGGTCACTCAGGGCATGGTGCTGAAAAGGTGGGTGAGCGTGGAGAGGTTTCTTGAACATCTGAGCAGAAAATACGGCGTCGATTCCGCTGAAGACATTGAACTGGAAGAGCTTGTAAAACTCATAAAGATTGACATGGGTAAGGGTAACTTTCAGAGATGAAGCCCTGTGTATCCCTCCCTTTTAACAGAAGCCACAAGGAGAACAATTGAAGCAAAAAGGGCACATAGCTGAAAAGACCAGAAGCTCATGAACTTCAGATAAGCAAAAGGCGAACCCCCATACAGGAGTAGCAGACTTGAAAAATTATCCAGAAAGGAGAAAAGAAAAACAAAAAGGCCAAGCGTAATACTTTTTTTCCTGTCAACACCCGCAAAAGGTAGCAGATGAATCAGAGCAAGAGAGTAAAGGGCCATAGCCAGAATATGGGGGTAGAAAACCTTGAAAACACCCTCAAAGCTTTTGGGCTTTAGAAAAAGCTCCGGATTGCCCAAGAAGTAATCTCTTATTCCCTGAACTCCAAAACCCATCTTTGCGTGAAAGTTCACAAAGTTAGAAAGAATAAAAAAAATGGAAAAAAAGGAAAAAAGCAGGCTAAGGACTTTTAACATAGAGACCTTTGGAGGTTTCATGTTACCAAAAGATAGCTTCCATCCTGTGTATATCAGCATTATTGCTAGTAGAATTTGATAGAGCACAAAAAAGAAAAGCTTTAACCATACAACCCAGAAAGCATTCAGTAGTAATATTAAGAAGTCTACAGAAAGGTAAGAAAGAGCAGAAATACTGACCAGCAACACCAGAAGTCTTTTAAAAGCGCTGTTTGAATTAAAAAGGGAAAAGACAGAAGAAAGCGTCAGTATTATAAAGCCATGAAGAAACACACCCACATGGAAGTCTTCAGAAATCTGAGCTAGAGAAACCCTTTCAGGAAACTCAGGGTCCATGAAGAAGTATTTCACCAGGCTGTTGTAAGAAAAGCCATATTTGGAGTAAAAGTGAAGCCAGGAAGCCAGCCAGAAAAGAGTTGTAAAAAGGAGAAAAAAGATAACCGCATAGTATAGAGGTTTATTCCTTCTTATGTCTGCGGATACAAAAAATCTCACCTCTGCACTCCAAAAAGCACCTGCCAGAGGGCAAGCACCTTTCTGGCGTTGTCCGTTATGGCTCTGGCGGTCAGGGTTGCCCCAGTTATGTTGGGTATGTCCCTTCTAAGCCTTACGGGGTCTTTTGAGAGCTGTTTGCCTGCAAAGAGCCTGAGCCAGTTGTCTTCTGGCATGTATTCAAGAGGCTCATAAAAGGCGAGCACTTCCACCACATCAAGCTTGCCGTCGGGAGTAATCGTGTAGAGCACCACTTCGGGGTGGGTTCTGACCCTGTGCATGTCTACATAGCCGTAGGCTATTATCTGCCCGCCTTTTCTGACTATATACCAGGAGGCAAGCCTTGACTCCATCTTTGCGCCCGATATCTTCTGAACCTCCTCCACCTGCTCTCTGGTGAGAGTTATGTTTCTGACCTCTATCTGGGAGCCGGGGTATATCTGAGACAGTGCCTGCTCCGGTCTCCTGAACTCCTTTGCCCATAAAAGGTTTAAGAATAAGAGCACATGGATAAAAAAAAGCACAGAACTCACCAAAGCCATCTCAGCCTCCTGAACTTTCTCATAAATTCTATTCCATAAGCCATAACTTTAAAGACCTTGTTTTTACACTAAAAGCCCCTCCCCGCAGGGAGGGCACAACACAAGGAAGAGCCATCAGAACATAAAGCCGAGGGTGAGCCTGTATTCGTTCTCATCCTTTCTTGGAGAGCTGTAGTTGAGCCTTGCATAGTCTGCCTTTATGGCAACAAGTGGGTGGGGCTTGTAGGAGAGTCCGAGGTTGTAGACCTTCAGCTTATGACCGCTGGGCTTGAGGAAACCAGAGGGCACTTTGCTGTGGGTGTCAAAGTCCTCGTATATGCCAAAGACGTAGAGCTCCTGATTCTCTGGCCCAAATAGCCTGAAAAGGTCGTAGGCGACCTGCACATAAAAGCCCTTCTGCTCCTCTGGCATTATGTTGTTTCTGTTGGCACCGGTGTTGGGGTTTTGTATGTTGTTTCCAAAGAGATCTCTGGACATCTTCAGGGCATCATCAGTCTTTACTAAGGCCCCCACGAACCTTATGTCCCATCCCGCATGTTGCCACCAGAGGTGAGGTGAAAACATGGTCAGCGAGCCAACCTTTGAACCTCTTCTCAGACCCAGCTGAGAGTCTGAGCCACCCTTAGACTGAACATCTGCATAGACAAAGGAACCTCCCACTCTTAGGTTGAGGGGAAGGTTTATGTCAACTCTTCCAGTAAATCCAAGCCTGTCCGCAACCGCCCTTGCCCCCCTCTGTCTGACGGTTTTTAGGGGCTCGGTTACATCGTAGTCGCCACCACCTTTCAGCATAAGTCCGTTTATCACATAAAACCTGTAGTCTACTGGACCAACGGCTCCGTAAGCTCCAAGACCCATCTCTTCCCAGGTAGACATCATTATTCTTCTCTCAAAGAAAGGCCTTTCTGCGGAGGGGAATGTAGGAGACTCATGCACTTCGTTCACTATACCCACGGGCATGAGAAGAAGTCCTCCCCTGACCCCGAACTCAGGTCTGAACTGATAGTCCAGATATGCAAGCTCTGCCTTGAAGTATCCTCCACCAGTGCCATGTCCTGCCGAGGTTGATGCATGCTCCAGCTCAAGTTCAGAATTAAACTTCAGCTTCTCATCAAAGGCATAACCAAGGTAGAGGATTATCCTCTGCATGTTGGCTATGGACTTGGCTCCACCCCTTGCGTTCACATCGTTATGTCTGAAAACGAGCTCACCATAGCCACCTATGGAGACACCCCTTGGGTTGAAGTGCACCTTGGACGCCGCAGGACCAAGACCAGAGTAGGACTTAATCTCAAGTTTTGGCATGGCAATATCAAGCCTGAGCTGTCTTATCTCCTCCTTGAGGGCTTCAGTTTCCTTCTTTGTCTCTTCTGCCTTCTTCTGTTCTTCTTTGAGCTTCTGAACTTCCTGCTGGAGCATTCTTATCTGCTCCTCAAGCTGACGTATCCTGTCCTCCGCCGGCTGGGCAAAGACTGTGGTTGATAGTAGGGCAGTGGCTAAAAGAACTCGCTTCATGCCTGACCTCCTTACATAGAAATTGAAATTTTATCGCAAGATAGTATACAGAAAGTGAAACCCACTGTCAATATGATGGTTGTCAGCTTGAGTTAGCATACTTCTATGCATAGCTTCTTTTTCTCAAACCTTCAAACAAGCCTGCCAGATATGGTATCAAAAGAATCACGCTCAGAAGCCAGAAACCAGAGAGAGTATGGATCTGTCCCACATCATGGATAGTGCTGACCCTCTGCAGCAGTGCGCCCCTTACAGATGGCTCGTAGCTACCGGCTCCCGCACGGGAAGAAGGCACGACCGGTCTGCCAGTGCCGTAGCCTGCCATAGTGATGCCCTGGGATAGCCTTTCCTCTATTTGCTTAGAGGCTGAGGAGTTTTCTCTGAGCCACTTTTTTGTGCCCAAGTTGTATTTGTCCTGGAGATAGACCTCTCTGAATTCTTTCCAGATGGGGTCTCTTACCACCTGAGGTGCCACCACCTGCCAGCCGTAGAGGTTGTTAAGGGTGTTTAAAAGCTCGTTGACGCCCGAGTAGCCTTCTTTCATAAGGGCTTTTACGTATTCTGGGTTGAGGTATCGGGCTCTTACTTCCTGAAGGAGGAACTCCTCTGCGGTCTGCACCTTTGCGGTGCTTCTAAGGTTGGCTATAAGCACCTCTGGCTTTCTACCTGAGAGCACCTCCACTGTCAGAGCAAGACCCCCAAGATACTGGAAGGGGTCGTCGGTGGTGAGCATGCCATATAGGTTGGAGCTTCTTGAGAGAAGCACCGCATCCGTATCCTTGAGGTTTTCCTCAAAAAGCCCATGCACCTTCTGCGAGTGAAGTCCCTCGTCGTAGGCAAAGCCCATCCTGTGCAGGAAAAGCCCCGAAAGTTTTTTCTTATCCTTTGTCTGGAAGACCGCATCATCCAGCCCAGAGCCGTAAGCTCCGCTCTCGTTGGAAAAGCTCCTTATAGTGGCGAGCCTCTGAGCCTGCTCATGAGGGTAGCCCTTTTTAAGAAGCATCGCCATCAGTTTTTGTGTGTTCTGCCTTACGAAGTTCTCCTCTTCCTCAAGCTCTGCCACAAGCCTTACTGCCTGATTTATCAGGTTCATTAGGTTTGGAAAGTGGTCCCTGTATAGCCCCGTGGCAGATACCACCACGTCTATGCGCGGACGCCCGAGTTCTTTCTTAGGTATTATCTCAAGCCCTACCACCCTTCCACCATCATCCCACCTTGGTCTTACACCAAGGAGGTAAAGAACCTGAGCTTCCACCACACCAAGGTGTCTCATGGTTTCCACAGACCACAGAGTAAAGGCAACCTTCTGAGGATATCTTCCGTGCCTTTGGTGGTAGTCTATGAGCCACTGGTCTGTGATTTCCACCGCAGTTTTCCATGCCTGAGGTGTTGGCACACGCTGTGGGTCAAAGCCGTAGAGGTTTCTACCCGTAGGCAGGCTGTCGGGGTTTTTTATGGGGTCTCCACCAAAAGAGGCAGGTATGTATCTGCCCTCAAGGGCTGAAAAGAGAGATACAAGCTCCACGCCTGCGTCAAGCCTTCTGTAGAGGTCTATAACTGTCTCACAGTATGCGTCTGGAGAGCCTTCCATGCATTGAAGCACCTTTGCAAAGGCTTTGGAGCTCTTTATCTTGTCTACGGGTTGAGCCATAAACTCCTCATAGGGTTCCTTTTCCCACATTTTTATCCATTCCCTGCCCAGCATCTGCAGTATGGTGAGGGCAAGGAGTTCTGCGTCCTTTGTCTTGCCAAAGGTGTGAAGCCCCAGAGGCACATTCTGAGTGGCTATTTCGTGTATGTGGTTGTGGAGTTTTTCAGAGAAGCTCTCAAAATCTTTCAGTATCTGGGTGGTGTTTTTATAGCCCAGGTCTCTGGCTATGTTTGCCCTCATGGCTTTTTGAGCTATCTCCCGCCTTATGGTCTCTTTCAGTCTTCCCTCTGACTGGGCTTCCTTGTGAAGTAGCTGGTGAAGTTCTTCCAGCTCTCCGTAGGTGCCAGAGGGTGCAAAGGCTGGGGTCTGATAAGAGATGATAAGGGCTCTGCCCCTCCTTCGGGCGTTGAGGGCTTCTCCCACGTTGTCTACGATGTAAGGGTATATGACGGGCTTTGTGCCAAGGGTGAGGTAGGGGTAATCCCACAGGTCAAGGCCTCTCTCCTTGCCGGGCGTCCACTCCTGAGTGCCGTGGGTGCCAAAGTGCAATATTGCATGGCTGTTTTTCTGCAGGTAAAGGTAGAAGGCAAGATAGTAGTGAGAGGGTGGAATCTTTGTGCTGTGGTATATCTCTTTACTCCTTAGGTAATCCATGCCTCTGGGTGCAAGGGGCAGGAGCAAAAAGTTGCCCGATTTAAGCACAGGAATGGTGAAACATCCCTTCTTAAGGTATGGGTCCCTCTCCGGTCTTCCCCAGTAGCTCTCTATGTCCTTCCTGACCTTTTCTGGAAGGCTCTCATACCAGTTCAAGTATTCCTCAAGGCTCAGACAATCAAGAAGGTCTGTACTCACGGGCTTTGAATAGTAAAGCCCTATCATTTGGGTGAGCTTTGACTGCAGGTCTCTCTCTGAATAGGTTTCAACCCTGTAGCCCCTGTCCTTTGCGGTTTTCAGAAGTAGTTCAAGGCTTTTTATGACGTTCAGGTTGGAGGCAAGGATGTTCCTCTCTCCGGGCGGGTAGTTGTAGTAGACTATAGCTATTTTTTTCTGGGAGTTTTCAAGGCTCTGGAGGTCTCTCCAGGCTTTAGCTCTCTTTACCAGATTTTCCACCATATGGAGCAATGGCTCTTTGAGGGGTTGGTCTGCACCCACCACTGTGGGGTCGATAGCCCCCATATACTCTGGCAGTGTGAAGTGGAAGGGTATTGAGGTTACTGAAATGCCCTGGGGGTTCTTTTTCCAGTCTTCTTTTCTGCCCCTGTAGGTGATACCCTGAAGCACTGGAAGAGCCAGTTCTTCAAAGGCTTTCTTTTCTTCTTCGTATGCAAAATACATGAGCCTGAGGTTAACAACCACGGAAGGGAGTGGTCTTCCCTCTAAGATGAGTTTGTGAAGATGCCTTCTGAGCCCCTCAGTCTCTGGATAGTAGAAGCCCACCGCAGGCAGGCCCTCTCTTTCTGACTGAACTATGATGCTGTCTACAATGGCGGTGTTCTCCGCCACCAGGTCTGAGCGGTGAAAAAGCACGAGCAGTGGTTTTTCAAAGTCCTGAGGCAGATTTTCCATCACGCCCCTTGCAGGATGGTAAAAACCCACCGCAGGAAGCTCTCTGGGTGGCCCTGCAGGCAGACCTGCAAAAGCTTTGAACATGTTTTTAAAGTTTTCCCTGCCACCTGAACTGTAGTAGGGCAGGAGCTTGCTCAGAACCTGCGGGTCTCCTGCGGTTGGAGGGCTCAGAAACACCAACCTTTTGCCAGTTAGCTTTTCCTGAAGGGCTTTTCTTATCTCCTCAGGAGGCGTATCCACAAGGTAGATGTCTGCCTCTGGCAATTGCAGGCTTTTGAGGTCTTCCGCCCTCAGGTATACGCCCTGCACTTCAAGACCCACCTCCTGTGCACTCTGCAGGAGAAGGTGGAGTTTTCTGGGAGGGTTTGGAAAGCTCACCACGAGCACTAACTTCTGGGCAAAGCCAAAGCTCAGTAGAACCAGTAGTAGAAAAAGGAGCCTCATGGCTACTCCTCCGGCACGTAAACCAGCGTTCCATCGGGCAGGCGGTAAGTGGCACCCACTCTTACACCCCTTCCTTCTCCTATCTGCTGGCTCTTTACATACCTCTCCAGCTTCTGCCCTTTCTTTATGACCAGCTCCATGTTTTCCCTGCCGGGGTTTTTCACAAGCACATAATCTTCCTTTGTGAAGGGGTTGAAGGGACTGTTTACCAGCACCAGAAGAAGGGCGATAACGACCGCCAGAAAGGCGTCTATCATGTTTACCACCGAGAGCATGGGGTCTGTTTCTTCCTCAAGCCTCTCCAGTTCCTGAAGAAGGATATCTTTGAGGTTCATCTCTTCTCCTCCAGTCTCTTTATGTCCTCTAAAAGCCAGCGTCTTCGCACTGTGGAGGTGTAGTAGGTTATGCTGGCAGATATAAGAGAGAGGCTCACTGCCCCAAAGGCAAAAGAGAGCTTCCTGCCAAGCTCCTGCGTGTTGCCCTCCGCAAGGGCAAGAAGGGCCGGTCCAAGAGGTATAAGTGTTCCCACAAGCCCCAGAAGAGGGGCAATCCTTGAGACAAGCCTTGAAGGCTCCATAGCCTTCAGTCCTCTCAGGTAGAGCTCCTCTGGGGGGAGTTGTGTTGGATGATTTTTCCCCATTGCTCTCTTTATGGCCCTTGCAGTAAAGAGCCCAAGGTCAAAGAGCGAATACAGAAACATGAGCCCTATCGATGCGTAAACAGGGTATTGAAAAAGCATTACAACCTGATAGAAAACCTTCTCCATCAGTTATCCTCCTTGAGAGAAAACTGCACGGGCAAAAGCAGGTTAACTTTTCTTTCTGCAACCGGAAAGTTTCTGTGTGCCTTCTGGACTGCTCTAATTACCGCCTCGTCCAGAACTCGGTAGCCAGAGCTCTCCCTTAACTCAAGCCCGCATAGATTCCTGCCTTCAAGGCATATAAGCACCACCACCCTCCCCTCCCATCCCCTTAGCCTTGCCAGAGGTGGATACTCAAGATGGCTTTTCACAACAGACCTCACCACTCCAAAGTTCTGCCTGTGATAGAGCAGGTTGTAGTCTCCCTCTCCCACCCTCCCTGAACCCGATGGCTCGGCTCCTACCTCAGCTCCACCGCTCCCCACCTTACCATGGGCAACTGCACCCACCTGCGTCTCCTGTCTAGTGCTCTTATGGCCTTCTTCAGAGCTGGCGGATTTCTGTGGGGTCTTCTCATGGGCTTCTGCAGGTGTTGACTGCTCCTTTGCTTCAGCCTTGCTGAGGAGTTCCTCGGATGTGGGTGTTTTTTGAAGTTTTTCTTCTACCTGCTGTTGAAAACTATCGGCTTTAGCCGGTGTGTGTCCGCCTGTATCTCCCTTCGCCTTCTGACTTTGCCCTCTATGGGTTATGTTTCTTACCTCCTCGCCCAGGTTGTCATATTCAGGATGTTTAATATTGGGTGGAGTGTAATAAAGCTCCAGCTCTACCTGAGTTATCTGTGACGCGTCAAACCTCAGCATGAAGAAGATGAGGACAAAAGCAAGGCTGTTAAAGAAAAGGGAAAGTTGCAGAGCCCTTGTATCCAACCTCATGTCCTTCTCACCTGCAGGGAAACCCTCTGAAAGTTCATGCCCTTTAGAAGGTCAAGAAGGCTCACAAGAGACTGCACGGAAGCATCCCTGTCCGCCCCCACCACTATGTGCGTGTTCCTGTCGTAGTTTGAGAGCCTGTTCAGGAGAGTTTCTTTACTTATCCTTTCCCCCTTCCAGTATAAGTTTCCGTGCCTGTCCACATAGAGCTCAACGGGGCTCTCCACTGACCGCTTTTGATGCTCTGCAGAGGGCAGGTTCACAGGCAAAGACCCCACCGCCACAAAGCTGGCACCTATGAGGGCAATGGTCAAAAGCACCAGCATCACATCCACCAGAGGAATCACATTCATGTAGTCAATCTCCCTTTCTTGCATGCTTTTCCTCCCACTCGTAAAGCAGTTCCCTTGCCCTTCTTACAAGGTAGTTGTATAAAACCGTTGCCGGCACTGCCACCAGAAGCCCCAGCGCAGTGGCTTTCAGAGCCAGAGCAAGCCCCGTCATTATCTTGAGCGTGTCTCCCATACCCTCCTTTCCCATTATGTAGAAGGTTTGCATGATGCCCAGCACCGTGCCCATAAGCCCCACATAAGGAGCGTTGGATGCTACCGACGCAAGCACATAAAGACCCCTTGTAAGCTCTTTTTCCAGCCTTGCCCTTGTAGAAAAGTCTGACAGGTTTATCCTTTTGTAGAAAAAGAGCCTCTCAAAAAACACATACAGCCCCACAAGGCTCATAAGCCCCATAATACCCATAAACACATACTCCAGCCACATCAGAATGTACCCCTCAGGCCCGCATAGTAGAAACTTCCCAGTATGGGGAGGTCTCTGTCCTTTTTATTCCCCAGGTTATCCACACCACCATAAAGCTCAAGACCCTTCCAGAGCTTCTGGCTTGCAGACAGGTGCAGCAGGGTAAAGTCCTTCTCCTGAGTGGGCGTCCAGAGCAGGTCAGAGGTATGCTCAACGGCGAGGGATATGCGTGTTTTTTCTAATGGCCTGACGCTTACCTCTCCTACAAGCCTGTGTCTTGGTCTCTGAAGAAGCCTCTTGTCCTCTTCTTCATCTCTTGCCTCCAGGTAGGTATAGGACAACCTTCCGCCGAGCCAGTTTAAAGGAGCAAAAAAGCCCGAAAGCTCCACTCCCTTGAATTCAGCCTTTCCTACGTTCCTGTAAGTAAAGACCTGAGCGTTAGGCGGCGGAGATGGCACGTTCAGGGTTAATGGAGGGCAACCGGGTGTGTTTACAAGGCAAGTTTCTATGAGGTCCTTGGCCCTTGTGTAGAAGAGGTTTACCTTTAATGTTGCCTGTCTGCCAAAGTCCTTTTCCAGCCCAAGGTCTACACCATCGGTTTTCTCGCTCTTGAGGTTAGGGTTTCCTACAACCACATAACCCGGCTGGCTAAAGTATATAAAAAGGTCTCTGGGTGTGGGAGACTTAAAGCCGTGGGCATAGTTGGCTTTTAGCCTCAGGTCTGGAAGAAGGCTGTAGGTCAGTCCAACCCTTGGTGATAGGTCACTCTCAAACTTGTCGCTGTCGTCGTATCTAAGTCCAGCTACTAGGAAAAGCCTGTCGGATATAAACCATTCATCCTGCACATAGAGGGCATAGTAGTCTATATCTACCTTATACTTTGCCTGAGTTATGCCTTCCCTTGTTACCGTTCCCTTAAAGGAGCCCGACCTTATCCTGGTGGTTTCAAAGCTCTCTCTCCTGCCCTCACCACCCACCGTAAACCTGTGCCTTTCAAAAAGGTCCTTTGAAAGATAACCCTCTATCACATAGGTTCTTCTGTCCGCTATGTCAAACTGCAGAAGCCTGTTGTTATCTTCCCTCCTCTGCTCAAAATCCTTGTCATAGATAGAGGCATAACCCCTCAAAAAGAGCCTCCAGTCCCGTCGGTTGAGGTCAAGCCCCAGAGAAAGGTTCTGCCTTTTGTTATCGTTTATTGACCTTCTGTAGTGCGTGGTATGAAAGGTTGTGGTTATGTCCCTGTGCGTAAGGTAGTCGTAGTCAAACCTTAGCTTACTCTTTGCGCTCTTGTCAAGGTAGTAAAAGGCGCTTATACCAAAGCTCTTGAGGTCTCTGTCATCTGCAAGGGTTGTCCTGTTAGGAAGCCTGTAGGGTTCTGCCTGCGTAAGCCTTCCAAAAACTCCAAGGTTGAAGTTTCCAAACCTTCCCGTATAGGCATAAAAAGACAGGTTTTTCTCCTCCGGATTTCCGCCGGAGGAATACATGCCATACTTGGTGGAAAAGCTAAACTCTGGTTTTAGCGGTTCTCTAGTTATTATGTTTATCACACCACCCAGGGCATCCGTTCCGTAGAGAACACTCGCCGGACCCTTTACTATCTCCACCCTCTCAACCCTGTCCAGGGTAATCCTGTCTATTTCAAAGTCCCTGTCTACTTCACCGGTAAGCCTTCTACCATCTATCAAAACCAACACCTTGTCTGCGTCAAAACCCCTTATACTCAAAAAGCTCCTTCCCCTTGACCTGAGAGTAAATAGACTGCTGTCAAAGAGAAAAAGGTCTCTGAGGTTTTCTCTAACGCTGAACCTATGCAAGTCCTCTCTTTTGAGGGACTCTACTGGCTGGGGTGCCTGCTTCTTCTCAAGCTCCTGCCTTGTGGCGGATATGACAACATCCTCAAGTCTTTCCTCCTGGGCAAAGGTGGCAGTGCTCAGCACTGCAAGCAGTAAAAGTTTTCTCTTCATGTTCCTACCTCCTCACCATACCATGACCTTTGTCCTTGTATCCGCAAGCTCTGGAAAGATTACCTGAGGGTTTGCCCATTCAATACCCTCTCTAAGGCTTTTTACCCCCAGTTTTCCACCCCAGTAAGGGCACACATAGACCCTTCCACCCAACCGGACAATCTCAGAAAGCGTTTTTTCGTAAGGGACCTTACCTTTGTATTCCCTCTGGGCAAGCCTTACCGATGGACCCTCAAGCACTATGAAAACCTCATGACCTGAGCTGAGCAAGGACTTCGCCATGGTAAAGGCTGTCTCCGTCCTGTGATGGTTTTCCTCTGAAACAAACATTAAAACCTTCAGCCTTGGCAAACCCTCTGGTAGTCCTGTCTCATGGGAAAAAGAAACAAGTATGTAAAAAAGCATAAAAAACAAATACTTACTCATAAGACACCTCCTTTAAAAAGCGGGAGGCAAGGCAGAAAAGACCTCCCATGAGCAAGAGCCTGCATGTCAGTGATAGGCTTCAATCTGACCGGGCTTTCTGAGCATTTTGTTGACCTCGTCGTAATGCTCCAGCTCCTCTTTGAGCTTGTCTCTGACCCACTCCTCAAGCCTGTGGTCCTTGTCCTTTACCAGCTCCAAGAGGGACCTATACTCCTCAAAAGCTCTCAGTTCATGTTCAAGAGACTCTTTGAGAATCTCTTCAATCTCATGCCTGTAAGTCTCAAGAAGAGGACCAATACCCAGAGAGGGATGTCCGCCCAGGTAAGTGATTAGCTCCCCAGCTTCCCTAGCATGCTGTAGGGAGTCTTCCGCCTGCTTCTGAAGCCATTTGACTATAGGTATGCGGTTTACCCCGTAGACCATCAGGGCGTAGTGGGTGTATCGCACCACCCCCGCCAGCTCCAGCTCAAGGATGCGGTTGAGCTTCTCAAGGACTGCCTGTTTGTCCATATCTATACCTCCTAAAGTAATGTGGACAAAACAAGGAGTAGAAAAACCAGGTCAAAGGCTATAAGCCAGCCAAGTTCAGACCAGCCCATGTTCCCCATGGCTCACCTCATATGCAGATTGAGATTTTGTATCAACTATTATAATGGTATTAAAATCAAGTGTCAAGATGATTTTTCTCATGTTCCAGAAGCCTTCTGATTTCTTTCTCTAAGGCACACACTCCATGTGAATGGCAGAATATGCACCTCTCTCCTGCGTAGTCCTTTGCCAGCCTCACCATGTTATGCCCCACTATGCCAGTAAAGACTATGACCCAGTCCGCACACGCCAGAGCACTGTCAATGTTCTGTTGGGTTTCTTGGTTGATGAACTTAATCCTGACCCCATACCGTTTTGAGAGCTCCTTTACTCTGGACTTTAGCCTGTCGTGTCCTCCAAGCACAAGAAGCCTCATGACGCACCTCCTTTATTGATATTAGATATCAATTCTAACATAATCTTTCGGCGTATGCAATATGAGAAAACTCAGGTTAGAATTCTCTGCATGAAAGGAATAAAAACCCCATACCTTGCGGTGGATGCAATCCTGAGGCTCTGGGAAGGTGAGAAGTTCATGGGTATTGTTCTGATAGAAAGGCTCTACCCGCCTCATGGTCTCGCCCTTCCTGGAGGCTTTGTGGAGGTGGGAGAAAGAGTTGAAGAGGCTGTTCTGAGGGAGGTAAAAGAGGAGACAGGACTTGAGGCAAGCATAAAGAAGCTTCTTGGCGTATATTCTGACCCCGAGAGGGACCCGAGATTTCATGTGGTCTCTCTGGTTTTTGTATGCGATGCAGAAGGTGAGCCGAAAGCTGGGGACGATGCAAAGAAAGTGAGAGTTTACAAGCTTGAGGAACTGCCCTTTGACCTGTTGGTCTTTGACCACAAGAGGATACTGTTGGATTATATGAAAGGTTAATGTGCTAAAATTTATAAAACACTTACCCTCGGAGGAGTTTTATGACCAAGGAGTTTGAGATAGGTATAAACCTGCTTAAAAGGGTTCAGAAGGAGCTGGAGGAGCTTTCTCAGGCTCAGGACAGGCTTGAAGCAAGAAGGATAGTTAACACAATAGTTAACCCTGTCACCGCTTCAGCATACCAGATTAGAGTGGGTGAGGGCCCCTACAGGGAGGAGCTCCTTGAAAGCCTTCTCAAGCTTGTTAAAGATATGAGGGAATTATCCGATATGAATGGTATGAAGGAAACCATAAAGAGGTTGCTCCAGCTGGTGAGAGAGGTGGAAGAAGCGACAGCGGAAAAGAAAGAAGGCTAAAAATGGAAGGTATAACGGTAAGGAGCCTTTTTAAGAAAAAACAGGATGGTAAAAAGATAGTTATGGTATCCACCTACGACTACATTTCTGCAAGACTCTGCGAACAGGCTGGTATAGACTGCATACTGGTTGGCGATTCTCTGGGTATGGTTTTTCAGGGACATGAAACCACACTGCCTGTGACCCTTGAAGATATCATATATCACACAAAAGCAGTGAGGAGGGGAACAAAGAAGGCTTTTGTAATAGCGGACATGCCCTTTATGAGCTATCAGGTAAGCCTTGAAGAAGCTATAAAAAACTGCGGAAGAGTTATAAAAGAAACTGGTGCAAACGCCGTGAAAATTGAGGGGGGTGAAGAGGTAGCAGAGCTGGTTTACAGGCTTGTCCACATGGGCATACCCGTGGTGGGGCACGTTGGCTTTACCCCTCAGAGTGTGCATGCCCTTGGCGGCTACAGGGTTGTGGGTAAAGCAGAGGAGGAGGCACAGAGAGTTAAAAGAGATTTTAGAGCGCTTGAAGAAGCCGGAGCCTTTATGGTGGTGCTTGAAAGCATACCCAAGGGACTTACGAAGGAGATAACAGAGAAATCAAGAGCTATAACCATCGGTATAGGTGCAGGACCTTACTGTGATGGGCAGGTCCTCGTTTTCCATGACCTTGTGGGCTTGGTGGAGGAAATAAAGCCAAAGTTTGTAAAGAGGTATCTGGAGGGTGCACAGCTCTTCAGAGAAGCTCTCATAAGGTTCAGGAAGGAAGTGGAAGAGGTGCTTTTCCCTTCCGAGGAGGAGAGCTATGGATGAGGCAAAACTCCTTGAACTCCTGGTAAAACTTGGATACATAAGTAGAGATAAGGCGATAGAGGCTCAGAAAGAGAAGGGGAAGGATGAGGATATAATAAGCACACTCTTGAGACTTGGTTTCATTGATGATGTCCGGCTTATAGATTTTTATCAGAAATACATGCCCCAGAGACTCTGGAGGGGAAGCATTGAAGGCGCAGAGTTTCCCGAAGGATTAAAGGAAAAACTGCCGGAGAGCTTACTGAGAAAGCATGCCATAGCACCCATAAAGTATGAGGATGGGAAGCTTTACGTTCTGACGATAAATCCCTTTAATCAAACCGCCATAAACGAGCTCAGGTTCAAGACAAAAATAAACACCATAGTGCCCTTTGTTTCCACAAAAAAGTCCATAGAAGACCTCCTGAACAAGCTTTATCCTGCTGTGGACAGGATTGTGGAAAGCTTTGACATGGGGGAGGAAGTAGAGATAGAGGAGGAGGAAATGGAGCTCTCTCCTGAGGCACTGGCTGCAGAGGCGGGTGAGGGGCCCATAGTCAGGCTGGCGAACTTTCTGATAGCGGAGGCTGTGAACCTGGGAGCTTCAGACATACACATAGAACCCCAGGAGAAAAAGCTCGTGGTAAGATACAGGGTTGACGGTGTTCTGAGAATATACCATGAGTTCCCTATAAGGATAAAAGACTCAGTGGTGGCAAGGTTCAAGATTATGTCAAACCTTGATATAGCAGAAAAGAGAAGGCCTCAGGACGGAAGGATAAGAACGAGATTTAAGGGTAAAAAGATAGACCTGAGATTTTCCACCGTGCCCACAGTTTATGGAGAGAAGGTCGTCATGAGAATTCAGGAAGCAGAAAGGTACCTGAGCGTAAAACTTGATGAGCTTGGCTTTGAACCAGATGACCTTGAAAAGTTCAGAAAAGCCATATGGACCCCATGGGGAATGATACTGGTAACAGGACCTACAGGCTCTGGTAAGACAACAACACTTTATGCAGCACTTATGGAGCGCAATAGCCCTGATGTGAACATAATGACAGTGGAGGACCCTGTGGAGGTTTCCATACCGGGTCTAAACCAGGTTCAGGTGAATGAGAAGATAGGTGTCAGTTTTGCCGGCGTGCTGAGGGCCTTTCTCAGACAGGACCCGGACATAATACTAATAGGTGAGATAAGGGATATGGAAACTGCAGAAATCGGTATAAGGGCTGCTCTTACTGGACATCTTGTTTTCTCAACCCTTCATACAAACGATGCCCCCTCCGCAGTGACAAGGCTCGTAGATATGGGCATAGAGCCCTTCCTTGTAGGCTCTTCACTTATCCTTATAACTGCCCAGAGGCTTGTAAGAAAACTGTGTCCAAGGTGCAGGCTCGTTGACGACACGCCAAGGGAGGCACTTCTCAGACTTGGGGTTATAAAGAGTATTGACGAAAACATAACCATATACAGGTCTAATCCAAAGGGCTGTGATTACTGCAATGGCTCTGGTTACAGGGGGAGGACCGCAGTGCATGAGATTTTAGAGGTAGACGAAGAGATGAGAAAGCTCATCGTAAAGGGAGCCACTGCAGAAGATATAAGAGACCTTGCACGCAAGAAGGGTATGAGAACCCTTTATGAAGCCGGTCTGATAAAGGTCAGAAAAGGCATAACATCCATCGCAGAAGTGGAAAGGGTTCTTGCAAAATAGGCAGAAAGTTTTATAATTAAAAATTCCATGAAGACTGAGTCCATCAGGCATGACAGGGAACTGGATATAAGGGGAGATGTCTGTCCCTTTACCTTTGTGAAAAGCAAGCTGGTTCTTGAGCAGATGGAAGCGGGTCAGGTGCTCAGAGTAATAGTGGACTACAAGCCCTCGGCGGAGAGCGTCCCCAAAAGCATGAAAGAGGAAGGTCAGGAAGTGCTGGGAGTAAACCAGATTTCAGAGAACACCTGGGAGATATTCATAAAAAAGACACGATGAAATTCCTCCTTATCGTTACCAGCAATCCCTTCGCAAAGGACTACAACACTATCATAAATCTCACAAAAGAGCTGACAAAGAGGGGTGAGGTTGCCATATTCTTTTCTGGCAACGGTGCCTATTACACTATAAGACCTGAAACCAAAGAACTCAAAGAAATGGGAGTCCGGCTTCTATACTGTGCCCATTCTGCACACCAGAGGGGTATAGAGAAGGCTCTTGATTTTTTTGAAAGCAGTTCAACCTACAACCTTTCCAGGTTCATAGGTGAATACGATAAGGTGATAAACTTTAACTGAAATGAAAGTAGCCTTAGTGATAAAGGGAGACCCCTTTTCTTGGAAGTGTCATGAAGCTTTTAGAATAGCCATGGCTCTGGGTATAAGCTGTGATGTAAACCTTATAATGATAAAGGACGGTGTGTTCGCCCTGAGCAGGTGGTATCCGGAAGAGTTGGGCATTCAGGGTTTTGACAGGCTTCTGGAAAACATGGGCTACGTGAGGGTGAAACTATACGCAGAGGACGCCTCTCTTGAGGAGAGAGGGCTAAAGCCAGAGGACCTTATCTGCAAGGTTGAGGTAAAAAGCATAGAAGAGCTAAGGGACATAATCGCAGACTCGGAGGCGGTGCTGGTATGGTAAAGACCCTGTGGCTTGTAAGAAAGCTTGGAGACTTCAGCTCTGACCTTGTGGGGGAGGAAGATGTGGTCATATTAATACAGGACGGCGTTTTGAGGTTTCCTACAAAGAAGGGCTGGTATGCGTGCAGAGAGGATGCGCAGGCGAGGGGCATAAAAATCCCTGAAAACCTTACAAAAAGCTATGAAGAAATAGCGGAGCTAATAGTAAAATCTGAAAGGGTGGTGGTCTGGTAATGAAATGGCAGATATCAAAAACCTTCAGGTTTGAAGCAGGCCACAGGGTATGGAAGCAGAACCTCACCTGTGGAAGAGGTGCAGAGCTCACCCTTGGCAAAGAGGTGCCGGTGAACAAGTGCGTAAACCTGCACGGACACAGCTATGTGCTTGAAGTAACCCTTGGCTCAGACAGGCTTTCGGAGCAGGACATGGTTATGGACTTCTACCACGTAAAGAACGCCCTCAAAGACCTTATAGATACAGTAGACCACAGCTTCATCATAGACAGGAACGACCCCATGTATGAAGAGCTGAGGACTGTAGCTGAGAAATACGGAGCGATGAAGATATTCCCCGTCAACTTCTGCCCCACTGCAGAGGCTCTTGCTAAATTTTTCTACGACTACCTTGTGGAAAAGCTCTCAGAGGTTGGTCTTCTGGGTGACGTGAAGGTGGTGAAGGTGGTCCTCTGGGAGACCGCCACCTCAAAAGCAGAATACTGGGGTGAATGAATTTAAAACTTGCCCTGCCAGGCGGAAGGATACTTAGAGTAAAAGCCAACTTTCCCTATGAAGGTAGCCCCATAGGCTACAGGGTTCTCCTTCAGGGGAAGACTGCCATCATTGTGGGCTTAGCCAGGGAAGGGCAGGAAGTGCCCCTTGAGTTTCCCGACAGTGTTCCGATGACCACAGAAAAGCACATAAAGGCAGTGGTAGAAACTGCAGGTCATTATGGTCTTAACCCATGGCTCCTTCTGCATAAACTTCTACCATCAGCCCTTGACTGGAGGGAAGAAGAGTATGTGGTTCTCTCCGAAAAGCCTCACAGGTTCCTTGATAGAAAAAGTCTTGAAATCCTTGCATGGGTGGGTAAAAGGAAGAAGGTAAAGGAAGAAAATCTCAGAAAGCGGTTCGGGGATGGTCCCGTAAGGCATTTGATGGAACTTGGTTTTTTGATAAAAATGAGGGAGTGGAAGGCTCCAGAGCTCAGTGAGAAAATCTACAGACTTTCTCTTCCCATTGAGGAAGCCATACAGAGGCTCAGGGCGCTGAAGAGAGGAGAGGATGCAATCAGGCTACTCTATTTTTTGCTTGAAAGAGGGTATGCAAGCGAGGAGGATTTGAAGGACAAGGGATTCAAAACCGGGCAAATCAGGGCTCTAATTAAAAAAGGCCTGGTGGTGGAAGTGGATGAAGAACTTCCTCAGATAAGCTTTAAACCCACAAAACTCAGACAGGAGATAAAAACTATACTGAAACCACTGGGAAGAAAGACTTTACTGATGGGTAGCTGGCAGGGCATAAGTGAAAGACTTTTTGAGGAGCTTCAGGCTATTGCAGAAAAAAAGAGCTCTGTTCTCCTTTTCTGCGACCATCTTGAGATGCTGAAATGTCTCTACGAGGAGCTGTATCCAGTCTTGGGAGACAGGCTTGTTCTGCTTAGCTCACTGCAGAAGGAGAGGGAATTTGTAAGAAACTGGTTCAGAGTTGGCGAAGAGGATGGTCTTGTGGTGCTTGGAAGCAGGCTTGCTCTTCTCTCCCCAATAAGGAATCTGAAGCTCCTTGTTCTTCTTGGAGATAGGGCTTCAAAGCTACAGGACGGGACTAATCTGAGACACCTTCTCTTTGAACTTGCTCGCTACTATGGCGCAGGTTTCTGCATTGCAAGCCCTCTTCCACCTGTAAGCCTGTGTCTTAGAGAGGGCTGGGAGAGGGAGGTTTTCACTCCCACTGCGGAAGTGCTCGTGGTAAAGAGAAAGCCTGAGGAGGTTCTGGCTACAGACACTGTAAGGCTTCTGAAAGATTGTGCTGGTGAAGAGAGTCTTATCCTTGTAAATAAGGTGGGCTATGCCTACGCCTATTGCAGGGTGTGTGGTTACGTGCTGGAGTGCCCGCAGTGCGGAAGCTTTTTAACTCTGAGCAAGGATGGTAATGTGGTTTTCTGCAACTCCTGCGGATACAGAAGCGTTGCCCTCTGTCCCGAATGTGGTGGGAATCTCTCTGAGCTAGGCTTTGGAATAGAAAAGGCCATGGAGGAGGTAGACAGATGGATTGGGAAATCAGGGCACATGCACTTCAACACCCTTCCAGAGCTGGGCAAAATTTACGACAACGTGTTTATACTGCATGCGGACAACATACTCTCCGTCCCATGGTATGACTCCACGGAGCAGTATTTTTCCTATGTCTGGAAGGCTCTCTGTATAAGCAGGAAAAGGCTTGTGGTGCAGACGGTCATGGAATACAACCCACTTTTAGAGTATCTCAGGGCAAGGGACTGGGAGGGCTTTTGCAAAGAGGAGCTCCACAGAAGAAAAGAAGAAAACCTTCCGCCCTTCAGCAGGCTCATAAAACTTCAGCTCAGCAGAGAGCCAGACCTGAGCCATCTTCCAGTGGAAGTGAGCAGAAAAAAACTCCAGAAGGTGACGGAGCTTCTCATAAAGGTCGACAGCAGAAACTTCAGCTCCCTTCTTAAGTATCTGAGGTCTCTCAGACCCACAAACCTTCAGGTGTTATAATTTTAGCTCTGAGGGGACGTAGCTCAGTGGGAGAGCGCCTGCATCGCAAGCAGGAGGTCGGGGGTTCAACTCCCCTCGTCTCCATTTACAAGGCAATGTAGTAAGAACCGCTACGGCTAACTCTGCCCTCCATCTCAAGCTGGAGGAGCCTGAGGGTGAGCTCGGAAGCCTCCATGCCCGTGGCTTCAATGAGGTCGTCAAAGGTCTTTGGAGTCGTCAGCAGTTCAAGGAGGGGGTCTTTCTTCAGGTCTGATGTGGGCAGGTTATCAAAGAGAGCCTCGGCGCTGTATAGTATCTTTGCCTTCCCTTCGTTTACGAGCTTCACACAGCCGAGCCATCTCTGGCTGGATGCATTGCCTATGTATGCCCAGAGGGGCTTTTTCTGCCTGAGGGCATACTCTGCGGTTATAAGGGCTCCGCTCCTTTCGCTAGCCTCTACCACCACTACCGATGCGGAGATACCGCTTATGAGCCTGTTTCTCCTCGGGAAGGTATAATCCTCAGGGACTACCTCTGGGAGAAACTCGGAGAGGAAGAGGACACCTTCCTGCAGTCTGTGTAGGTAGGAGGGCATTCTGAGTATACCCATTCCCAGTATACATACAGTAAAGCCTGAGTATTTCTGGCTTTCAACATGGGCGGTCATGTCTATGCCGTATGCTCCGCCAGAGGCTACCGCATAACCCTTCTGTGCTATCTGACGCACCATATGTCTTGTAAAGTTAATGCTCTGAAGGTCTGGCTTTCTTGTTCCAACCACAGCGATAAGGGGCTTTTTATTCTGTGTGCCCCTCCAGAAGAGGACGGGAGGCGGGTCTTCAATCTCTCTGAGAAGCACAGGATACTCCTCATCCTCAAGGGTAAGCCATCCTATAGCCTCCCTTTCCACCAGTTTTATCACCTCTTCAGGTCTGAAGGAAAGCCTCTTCTCAATAAGAGCTTTTGCCCTCTCTTCGCCTATAAGAGAGCTTGCCTCTTCAAGGCTCATGGAGAGTATCCTCTCCACACTACCAGCCCTGAGCCAGAGCCTTTTTATGGACACCTCCCCGAGCCCCCTTATAGCCTTGAGCAAAAGCCAGTTATAGAGCTTCTCCATCCACCCAGTTCCCGATTAGACTTCCAAAGTTTTCAAAGAAGGACTGGACTATATCCATCTCTTCCTGAATCTCCACGCAGGGCTTTCCCTCAAAAAGCCCCACCCTCACACCCCTCCTGAGCCTGTGGGGGAAAAGGGAAAAGAGCTTCTGGTTTAAGACGGCAGATACACCCCAGACTTCAGAAAACTCAAGGGGCAGGGTGCTTATGGTAAGCTGAAAGTCTTCTTCCGAGATTTCTGCACCCAGTGCTGATAGCTTGCCCTCAATAAGCTCCTTCATACCACATTCAGAAAGAACCCTGACCCTTATACCCTCAAGATTCCTGCCCCACTGGGACTTTCCACCCTCCTTTGAGATTAGCCTTATCTCCTCAATGGTCATGCTGTCGTCCATGCCCTTACACATGTCGTATACGGTCAGAAGAGCAACGCTCACGGCGGTAAGAGCCTCCATCTCATATCCCGTCCTGCCCACGCCCTTCACATAGGAAAAGACTTCCAGACAGTCTTCTTCAACCCTTACGTCCACCTCCACATGCTCAAAGCTCAGAGGATGACAGAAGGGGAGAAGCTCCGGAGTTTTCTTGGCACCCATTATGCCGGCAAGCCTGCAAGCAGAGAGCACATCCCCCTTTGGCACTCTACCCTCTTTTATAGCCTTAACCGTCTCCGGTTTTAGTCTTATTCTTCCATAAGCACTGGCAGTCCTGAGGGTCTCGGGCTTACCACTTACATCCACCGTTTTCATAAGAAAAACTATAAACCAGATGGGTCTATATTTATACTCATGAGGACAATAAGCAAAGAAAAGCTAAAGGAACTTTACGAAAGAGACTATCCCCTTTGGGCGGAGATAAACCATGAGCTGTTGAAAGAGGGGCTCTACGACCTTGTGGACTGGGAGAACCTGCTGGAGGAAATAGAGGATATGGCTCAAAAGCATTTAGATAGTTGTATAAGCCATCTGGCTGTTATTCTGGAGCATATGTATGAGTGGGACCACTTCAGACAATGGACAAAAGCTGGCAAAGAAAAGGGTGGGCTCAGCTGGATAAGGAGCATAGACAGAGCCAGAACTGAAATATCCAAGCTGTTTAGAAGATATCCGAGCCTCAGGAATAAGTTACCGGATTATCTGGAGCTTGCATGGCAGGATGCGGTGGATGAGCTAAAGCTGTGGCTAAAGGATATAAGTAAAGAAAGCCTTATTTCCCAGCTTCCTTCCAGGTGCCCATATACCTACGAAGAAGCCATGACAAGAGACCTCAGGAGGGAGCTTTGAAATATTGCAAAATTTCAGACCGCTATTTAAAAGCCCTTTGCAAAAGTGCAAAAGTTAAAAAGGGCTTGACAAAGGCTTTCTTATCTGCTATCATATAGCCATCAAAACCTTTAAAGGAGGGTACCAACATGAGGAAGAGCCTACTTGCGGTAGCAGCCCTTATGGGTGCGGGAATAATTCTGCCTCAAAAGGCAGAAGCAGTTGCCTTTAAGGTAGCCGAAGACGTAAGCGGAAATATGGGCTTTAAGGCTCAAATCTGGGGACAGTATCTGGGTGAGAGGACCAGCGGAAATAAGAGCGCTCTTGACTTCAGCTTAAACAACGTAAGGTTCTATGCAAATGGAAGGGTAGGCAAGCACATGTACTTTTTCTCCAATATGGATTTTGCAGCTGCAAGTGCAAGAGCTACTGACGCTGCTATAGGTCTCAAGTTTATGGATGAACTCAATGTCCAGGCAGGTCTTTACAGAACACCCTTCTCAAGGGCAGCTCTTACAGACAGCTATACATTTCTTATACCTACAGGCTACTTTTACGGCGGTCTTGCAGTTGATGCTCCTCTGCAGGGTCCAACCAGATACAGGAACGCAGGTCTTACCGTATGGGGTGATATAGCTGATGCAATGGTTAAATACTATGTAGGTATATTTGATGGTCCTTACAACAATAGCACAGGCAATCCTGGCAAGGATAATCTCATGTACTCTATAAGGCTTCAATTCACACCTACTATGCTTGGGTTCAAGGGTGAGAAGGGCTATGGTCTAAGGGATACATATCTTGGTAGACAAAACGTGCTATCCTTTGGTGTTGGCTACGCAACTCAGAAGTGTGGAAATACAAGTGCTGGAGCATGTAATACAGGAGCTGGTGCCCTGTCCTTTACAACAAAGGCATGGACAGTTGATGCAAAGCACGAACAAAAGTTTGGAACTCTCATAGCCAACTGGGAAGCTGCCTATTTTGATGTAAAGGATATAAACACTGCAAAAGATGACAGGAAGGGCTTTTATCTCCAAGTGGGTGGTATATATGACCAGGTTGTGGGTATAGGAAAACCTGGACTTGCTCTCAAGTATGACTACTCAGAGGATAAGCCAACTACTGGTGCAAAGACAAAGTTCAAGAGATTCGGTGGAGCCGTTAACTACTTCCTCAAAGGTCAGAATGCTCTCATACAGCTTGCAGTGGACAGCGTTGACAGACCAGCAGGTCAGAAAGACTACACCAATGTAACTCTCGCCTTCCAGGTTCAGTTCTAAAAAGCCTCTGACCTTTCTCAGCCCCGCCCTGTGCGGGGCTTTTTTGTTTTTATACGCCTGTATGGGACAGAATAAAAAACCTGAGGGGTTCCGCACATCTGAAAGTGAAGAGAAACTCTCTATTATGGAAAAGGTGCCTGAGTATCTGAAGTCTGAAACTTCGTGGAAAGCATGTAGAGGACAGAGGCGCCTGCAGTGGCAAGCAGGAAAGCGCTTTTCACAGACAGCTCAAGTCCAAACTGAAAGTCAAAAGCAGAGAGTAGGCTAACTACCTTAAGGATTAGCTTTCCTATGAGCTCAAGGGGGAAGGTAGGAAGGCTGAAAAAGGTAAGAAGCTCAAGGACTCCGTAGGCGGTGAAGGGCAGGAAGAGGTATCCCACCACTGGGCTAAAGAGCACGCTTCCAAGGCTTGTATGGGTAAAGGACAGCAGAAGGGGAGAAACTCCCATAAAGGCAAAGAAAGAAACCGCAAAGGGCAGGACTAAATGCCGGTAAGTCTGCGAGCCTTCTGCTGGCAGGAGCCTGAGACCGAGAACTATGTATAGAGTGGCAAAAAAGGAGAGCCAGAAGGAAAAGGAATGGGAAAACTCGGGCTCAAACAGGAGCAGAAGAGAGCCGGAAAAAAGAAGTATACCCAGAGAGTTGGGTCTTCCTTCGTAGATTCTGACCAGCACCCAGAGAAGGAGCATAAGCCATGCCCTGAGAACGGGAGGCTCTGCAGGGACAAGAAAAAGCACATACAGGCTCACTCCGGCTATGCCGAGTAGCATGCCGTAGGGATAGGGCAAGAGGTATTTCAGGGTCAGAAAGACCATTCCCACATGAAAGCCAGATATGACAAGGAGATGAACAAGGCCGGTCTTTAGAAAGTAATACTGAAGGTCCTGAGGCAGTGTGTCCCTTGCCTCACCAAAAAGGTAGGTGAGCACCAGAGCCCTCACCTGTGGGTCTTCTATTTCCCTTTCCGCCTTCTTTATAAACCTGTCTCTTACCGCCGGCTGGAGAAAATACACTTCCTCTATGTCTCTGTAGCTTCCAGATATGTGTATGTAGTCGCCCTCTGCCCTGACTCTAGCGTAGAGCAGAAAGGTCTTTGAGGGGATGTCTAGGCTACCGTAGAGGGTCAAATACGCCTCCCTTCCCCTTAGGTCGTGGAGCTCTCCCTCAAGCACCTTCACCTTCAGCCTGAGCCTCTCCGGGAGTGCCACTGGCACGCTCACAGCCTTTATTAGAAGATGTCCCTCCTCCTCAAACCACAGGTATCTCCGATCCTCCTGAACCCTCCAGAGGGCTACGAAAAGAACTACAAGGAAAAGAGCTATCTGAAGAAGCTCACCTCTTTCTGGCAAGGAGAAGGTAAACAAGCCCGAAAAGCCTTCTCTGGACTTCAACCACCTCAAAGCCTCCCTCCTCAAGCTCTTTTTCCACCTCCTCAACTCTCAGAGAGTTTTCAAGAGAGTGTATAAAAAAGTCCCACTTTTCCCTTCCAAAGAGCACAAGCCCGAGTGGCTTTAGAGGATATTTCATCACAAGGATAAGAAGCGGAGTGAGAGAGAACCTGTTTATGTCAAGAAGTGCAAGCTGTCCCCCCTCCTTCAGCACCCTCTTTGCCTCCTGCAGGAAGGCTTTTCTGCTGAGCAGATGTCTGTAGACAAGAGACAGGGTCATAGAGCCAAAGACTTCATTTCTGTAGGGCATGTTCTCCGCATCACCCACCACGAACCTGCATGCTCTGCACTTTGTTTTTGCAACCTTTAGCATTTCCAATGAAAGGTCCATGCCCACCCTGAGCCCTCTGTTCTGAGACTTGAGGAGCACCTCACCCGTGCCCGTGCCCACATCAAGCCTGTGTCCCTCAGGGGAAAGCATACTAAGAAGCTCTCTCTGCCACTGGTCAATCCTTTTGAATGTAATCAGGTTCAGAAAAAAGTCGTATTTTCTGCTTACAGAGGAAAATACATCCTCAACCGTCTTCTTAGTTATCATATCCTGCCTGAACCACAAGCACCCTGGGATGCCTTTCCTGAAGCACCTCTGGAATGTTTACACCCACCACAGGGATGGTTTCCATATTGTAGACTTTTGAGATGACCTTAGCTCTTTTGAGGGCTCTTTCTGCATCCTTGTCCTCAAGGGTGTAAGAGACTTCCACCGCAAGCATGACGTCTCTACCATCTTCTATCTTTGCCCTTATGAGAACATAAAGGCTAATCGCGTCCTTTCTTTCTTCTTCGGTTATCAGCCCACCATCTACCGCATCCTCCAGCCTCTCAGACCACTCTTCCACAGGCACAGCTCTGACCCTCCTGAAATACCTTCCAAAGTATGCCGGTGCCCTTTCTCTTACCTTCCTTTCTAAGTTATCTCCCTCAAGGCTTACCACATCCACCTCCAGTTTGCTCACCTTATTTTTAAGTATAGCGACATCACGCTCAAGCCTCTTCTGACCTTCTTCCAGCCTTTCAACCCTTCTGGCAAGAGGTCTGAAACCCTCCTCCACAAACCTGTCAAACTTTTGAGGTAGCCTCAGAAGCTCGTAGGTGAGAATAAGGGAGGTGAGCTGATGAGCCCAGTCGGGGTTTTCTCTGAGTGCCTGCAGTATGTCGTAAAAATTCCTTATTATGTATTCTTTGTGCTTTTCTTCAACAGCCATAGCATAGAATATTCTATGCTTTTTCTGAGCTTACACAAGTAGTTCTACAAAGGTGAGTATTCTATCTCGGGTCTTGTCCCTTCTGTAAGATGGCAGGCTATCGTGGCATATGGTGCATACACCGTGCTGAAAAAACTTTCTTATACCCCCTCTTTTCAGCCTCAGGATGGCTTCTGACTGCGTATCCATGTAGTGCCCGCCGTTTCTGATTTGAAGACTTAAAAAGTATCCTTTAAACTCCTCACCCACCTCGTAGCAGCACGCCCTCGCAGAGGGACCTATAAAGGCAAGGTAGTTCTCAGGTGGCTCAAGCGGTCTCAACCTTTCAAGGACCTTCTCAATTATACCATCCCTCAGCCCTCTCCAGCCTGCGTGAACAACCGCCACCGCCTTTTTCCCTAAAAGGGCAACCGGCACGCAGTCCGCAGTCCTCACACCTATCTTAAGTCCCCTCCTCTGTGTTATGAGGGCATCCCCCTCAAGCCCCTGCACAAAATCCTCAACCAGAAAAACCTTTGAAGAGTGAACCTGTCTGAGCGTGACTACATCAGTGTCCTCCTCCCACCACTTGAGGACAACCCTTGCGGTGGGAGTCTGGAGTGAAAATATCAGAGCCTCTTTGCCTTTTCTGAGGTTCTGCGTATGCATTCCATTATTATGCCCTTAAAACCCCTTTCTTCAAGCACCTTTATGCCCTCTATGGTGGTCCCGCCGGGAGAGGCGACCTTTGTAAGCCACTCCTCCGGGTTGCCACCAAGCCTTTTGAGAAGTTCACAGGAGCCAAGCACCATGTCTATGGCCATGGACTTTGCCTTCTCGTAAGAAAAGCCCTCCATCACGCCCGCAAGGGCAAGGGCATGCACGAAGCTGAAGACAAAGGCCGGACCTGAGCCTGCAAGGGCCGTGAAAGCATCAAACAAACTTTCCTCAAGTTCGTAGAGATTTCCGCAGTGAGAAAAGAGCCTTATAAACTCTTCCTTTTCCTCTTCGCTTATCTCAGCACAAGCAAAGGCTATGGTTGCCTTACCCACAAGAGCGTTTATGTTGGGCATGAGCCTTATGAGCTTTTCCGCCCCGCTCAGCTCCTTTAGCCTCTCAAGGCTCAGACCAGCCACCACGCTTATGAGCATCTTCCCCTCAAGCCTACCGCTGAGCCTTTTCATAACACTCTCCACATCCTTTGGCTTTACAGCCAGCAGGAGCCACTGAGAACCTCTGAGAAGAAAGTCAAGGTCTGATGCCACGCCAAAACCCTCAGAGAGTGCCTCTGACCTTTTCTCTTCGCTTATGTCGTATACAAGAACCTCCGCATGTTCTCTCAAAGACCTTGCAAAGCTTTCCCCCATGTTTCCATATCCTATTATTCCAAGCGTCATTTCTATCTCCTGAGCTTTGATATCAATCTCTCCCAGAAGCTGGGAGCATAGGGCTTTATATCCAGAGGAAGTCCTGAAAGAGCCCTTGTGAGGTCCCTTGTGAGGTCCTCGTTAAATGGGTTCTGATTTACTATGTTCCTTATTATCTTCGGATTGTATCTTATACCACCCAGATATTTTGTCTCCGCAGAGGTAAACTTTTCACACACCACTCTTATGCTTTCGTAAACCTTGAGGCTCTCTTCATAGCTGCTTACCTTGTTTATAAGCACATAAAACTCTTTTACCCTCTCCTCCTGATTTAAAACCTTTATGAGCCCATAGGCATCTGCTATTGCTGTAGGTTCGGGTGTGGTCACTATTACAGGTATGTGGGAGGAGGAGACCAGGGCTGTTGTGTCTGAGTGTATGCCCGGAGGCGTGTCAAATATTACCCAGTCGTAGTTTCTCTCCGCATATTCCTGAAGTTTGAAAATGAGGTTTCTGAGCTGTGCAGGCGGCAGGTTTACCAGTTCTCTCACTCCGCTACCGCTGGATATGAAGGCAAGGTTTTCCTCTATGGGAACAACAACCTCTTCAAGAGGGGCTTCGCCCATAAAGAAATGGTATAGGTTCTTTGCTGGCGTTATCCCCAGCATTATGTGCACGTTGCTAAGTCCAAGGTCTCCATCCACTATGAGGACCTTTTTGCTGTTCCTCCCTATTATTCTTCCCATGTTTATGGTTATGAGGGTCTTGCCCACTCCTCCCTTTCCGCTTGCCACCGCTATGTATCCCGTTTTCTTTTCCTTTCCTTCCACGCTCATGAGATGAAGAGCCTGAGCCTCCATCAGTGCACCTCTAAGAATATCTTAGCCATGTAGTCGTAACTAGCCATCACCATGTCCTCAGGAACCCTCTGACCGGTCGTAAAACAGAGTATAGGCATCTGAGTTCTGTAGGCAACGTTTATGGCAGTGCCAAAGTAGCCAGTTTCATCCAGCTTGGTAAATATGAGACCTGACGGTTCCACCACGCTGAAGCTCTCTATTATCTCATACTGAACTCTCTCTTCCGTGTTTGCACTCAGAGTTATGTATGCCTTCAGAGCTGGCAGTTTTGCAAAAAAGGGCACAAGCTCCCTTATCTTTATTTCATTATATTGGCTTCTTCCGCCTGTATCTACAAGGACCACATCAAGGGAAGAGAGCTCTCCTATACACTCCCTGAGCCTGTAGGGCGTATCCGCAACCCTGAAGGGGAGTTCCATTATGTTGGCGTAGGTCTGGAGTTGCTGGACAGCGCCCACCCTGTAGCTGTCTATGGTTATAAGCCCCACACCCTTACCCCTTTGCCTGAGCATGTGCGCCAGTTTCGCTATGGTGGTTGTCTTGCCAACACCTGTGGGACCAAGAAGGACCACAACGCTGAAGCCCTCTTCGGGGAAGTTCTCCACAAGCCTTATGTTCTTGCTAAAAGCCTCCACAAGAGATTCCATGTTTTCACCCTTCAGGTCAAGCCTTTTGAGTTCAAAATCATACCCGCAGGCGGATTCCACTATCTTCTCTGCTATATCCCTTGAAACACCCCTGTTTATGAGTTTGTTCATCAGATATAGCGCCCTGATGGAATACTCTCCCTCAAGGTCGTCCCTTTTTACTTCCTCCTTCTCCGTTTTCTGCCTTTTGACAAGCTCCATAACTTCTCTGAGGTTCTCTTTGAGTCTGTTTATCTCCTGATATAGGGTCTCCTCCTTCTTTAGCTCTACAGAAAAGTCTTCTCTGTCTGGTATACCAACAGTTATCTCAAGCTTTGACCTTCGGGGAAAAGGTAGAAAGGGGAGGAGTTTCTGCTTTATCACCCTTGTGGAGAGTATTACCGCCTCTGAGCCATACAGAGCCCTAACTTCCTCCACCGCCTCCTGAAGAGAATCCACCACCAGTTTTTTAATCTTCATCTATAACACCTATGACCTTGAGGTTCAGCTGTCTGTCAAGTTCATTATAAGACAGCACGGTGAGGTTTGGCATGTAATTTTCAAGAACCTTTCTTACATGCCTCCTTATGGAGCTTGAGGTTATGAGAAGGGGCAGAGCCTGATACTGGGTGAACTTTGAGATTTCTCCTGAGAGCTTTGGATATACTGTGTTTATGAGAAGGTCAAGAAACTCGTCCTCCCTTCCCTCCTGCACAAAGGCGGTTAGCTTCGCCTCAATCTTTGGCGATATTATCATAGCATACAGGGTTCCGTTGGTGGAGTATAGCCTTGTAATTCTTTTGGCAAGTCTCTGACGGACATACTCGGTTAGAAGGTCCGGGTCTCTTGTCTGTTCTATGTAATCTGCAAAGGTCTCCAGTATAGTAAGGAGGTCGTTTATGGGAATGCCCTCCCTGAGAAGGTTCTGGAGCACTCTGTGTAGCACTGAGACTGGCACCACATCCGGCACAAGACCCTGAACTGCCTTTGGGTATTTCCTTGAAAGGTTCTCCACAAGCTCAAGCACCTCAGCCCTCCCCAGTATTTCGTGAAGGTTCCTCTTTATGGTCTCGCTTATGTGAGTTATCATGACGGTAGATATATCCACCACCATATAGCCCAGCTTCTGAGCTCTGTCTTTTAGCTCTTCCCTTATCCAGTAGGCTTTCAGCTTGAAGGAGGGGTCCTTTGTCTCTATGCCCTGAAGTGGCTCTCTTGCATTTCCTAGGTCTATGGCAAGCCAGTGCCCGGGGACTATCTCAAAGGAGTCCACCTCTATACCCCTTATGAGTATGCGATACTGGTGAGGTCTTAGCTTAAGGTTGTCCCTTATGTGAACGAGAGGTATGACCACCCCATACTCACTGGCAAGCTGTCTTCTTACGGTTTTTATCCTGTCGGGCACATCTCCACCCTGAGATTCATCCACGTAGGGTATTAGTCCATAGCCTATCTCAAGGGCTATGGTTTCCGGCTGGGTGGGTATCTCTTCTTCCCTTTTCTCCGCTGGAGGTTTTTTCTGCTCTTTAAGCATCTCCTCAAGTTTTCTCAGTTCCTCCTGTTTGAGGGCTCTGCTCAGGGCGTAATAGAGCCCTCCCAGCAAGCCTGCCATGAAGAAAAAGGGTAGCTTTGGAAAGCCTGGTATGAGACCTATAAACACAAGAAGTGCGGAGGAAAAGAGAAACACCCTCGGCTCTTTTGAAAACTCTTTGAAAAGTGCTTTCCCCAGCTCTTCCTTTGAAGAGGACTTGGTAACCACTATTCCTGCAGAGGTGGAGAGCATGAGGGCAGGTATCTGGCTGGCAAGCCCCTCACCCACAGTAAGCAGTGAATAAGTCTTTATGGCATCGGAAAAGCCCATCCCTTTGAAGACAAGCCCCACAAGGAGACCCCCCACAAGGCTCAGGAAGAGTATGATGAGTGCCGCTATGGCATCTCCCCTTATGAACTTACTGGCACCATCCATGGAACCAAAAAAGCTCGCCTCCTGCTCAAGTTGAGCCCTTCTCCTTCTGGCTTCTTCTTCGGTGATTAGCCCTGCGTTGAGGTCTGCGTCAATGCTCATCTGCTTTCCTGGCATGGCGTCAAGAGTAAAGCGCGCAGCCACCTCAGAGACCCTCTCCGCACCCCTTGTTATGACGATGAAGTTTATGACTATAAATATGAGGAAAACGATAAGCCCCACCACCACATCACCACCCACAACAAAGGTCCCAAAGCCTTCTATGATATGCCCGGCAGCTGATGTGCCTTCATGACCGTAGAGGAGTATTCTCCTTGCCGCCGCTATGTTGAGAGACAGCCTCAAAAGCGTCCCGAGGAGCAGTATACTGGGGAAGGCTGAAAGCTCAAGGGGTTCCTTTATAAATGTGGTAAGCACCAGCACCGTCATGGAAAAGGTTATGCTAAGGGCAAGAAGAAGGTCAAGGAGAAGGGCTGGAACGGGTAAGATTATGGCACCCAGTATGACCACAAAGGCCAGAATTACCCACCCTTCCCTCAGGTTCATGAAGTATAATTTTAAGCCCCATGCGCTGGAGCAAATACTTCTGGTATACATCAAAGGAAGAGCCTGCGGATGCAGAAGCCCCCTCTCACCGACTTCTTCTCAAAGCTGGCTTTATAAAACAGGTCTCTGCTGGCATATACGAGTTTACACCTCCGGGCGTGAGAGTCCTCAGGAAGATAGAAGACCTTGTCCGCAAGGAAATGGACAGGAGCGGAGCTCAGGAGGTGCTTCTGACGGTCCTTAACCCTTCAGAGCTCTGGAGAGAGACTGGCAGGTGGGAGCTATACGGCAGGGAGCTCTTTACTCTCAAAGACAGGAACGGCAGGGAATACTGCCTTGGACCAACCCATGAGGAGGAGATAACGGACCTTGTGAGGTCCTTTGTAAACTCTTACAGACAGCTTCCGGTGGTGCTCTACCAGATACAGGTCAAGTTCAGGGACGAAAAAAGACCACGCTTTGGTCTCATAAGGGGAAGGGAGTTTATCATGAAGGACGCCTACTCCTTTGACCCTGATGAGTTTTCTGCCATGATGTCCTACGAGAGCATGAAGTTTGCCTACGACAGGATATTTAAAAAGCTCAGGCTCAAAACTTTGCTGGTGGAGGCTAGCGTGGGAACCATTGGCGGTAAGAGCTCTCACGAGTTTGTGGCTCTTACACCCTACGGAGAGGCGAGGGTAGCCTATTGTGAGAGCTGTGGCTACGGAGCAAACGCAGAAATAGTCAAGCTTCCAAAGCCTCAGGAGGAGATAGAAGAGGAGCTTCCCCTCAGGGAGACGGAGACGCCGGGCACGGACAGCATAGAAAAGCTCTCTTCTTTCCTTGGAATTCCCGCAAAGAAAATAATAAAGGCAGTGCTCTATATGGTCAATGGCTCAGAGCCTGTAATGTTTCTCATAAGGGGGGACAGGAATGTGGATGAAAACAAGGTGGAGGCAGTGCTGGGCACGGAGAACTTCAGGCTTGCGGAAGACCACGAGGTCTGGGAGCTTCTCAAAACCAGAAAGGGCTTTATAGGACCCTTTAACCTTCCACCTCAGGTAAAAGTATATTGGGACAACTCCACCTACGGTCTGAAGAATGTGGTGATAGCCTTCAACAAGCCCGATTATCACTATGTGAACGCAAACCCCGGGAGGGACTTTCAGTATGGGGAGTTTGTGGATGTGTGTCAGGTAGAGGAGGCAGACCCATGTCCCAAGTGTGGCTCAGCCCTTAAGGTAAGTAGAGGGCTTGAGCTGGGGCACATATTTCTCCTTGGAACAAGATACTCTGAGCCCATGAGGGCATACTACACGGACCCTCAGGGTCAGGAAAAGCCCATCATCATGGGCTGCTATGGCATAGGTATATCAAGGTGTATATCGGCCCTCGTGGAGCAGTATAATGATGAAAAGGGCATAAAATGGCCCACCACAGTGGCACCCTTTGAGCTGGACATCATATGCGTAAACCCCTCAGACCCCCAGCAGAAGGAAGTGGCAGAAAGGCTCTACATGCTGGCAGAGGAGCACGGCATAGAGACAATATACGACGACAGGGACGAAAGCCCTGGCTTTAAGTTTGCAGATGCAGACCTGTGCGGTTTCCCCTACAGGCTTGTGGTGGGCAAAAAGGTAAAGGAAGGAAAAGTGGAGCTCCAGAGCAGACACACGGGCGAGCGGTGGGATGTGGAGATAGAGAAGGCTGTAGAGAGCGTAAAGGAGCTCGTGCAGAGGGACAAGATTTAAAGGCGTTACGAAACTTCAAACCTTTTTACTCTTTCATCCTTTGTAAGCTTTTCTAAGCTCTTGTTCAGTTCATTTCTGCTCATGTCAGTTTCAAAGCTCACCTTTAAGAGATTACTTTCTCTCTCAACGCTCCGAATCCTCACATTACCAAAAGTTTCTTTGAGATAGTCCAGAGGTTCTTCTATGCCCTCAAGGGTGAGGCTTATCGTCTGACCAGCGGGCACGCCCATGAATTCCTTTTCTATCCTGCTCATCAAGGAAAGGGTAAAGAGAAGAAGTGCTGTTGAGAAGAGAGAAAGAATGTACATGCCAGCACCAACCGAAAGACCTATCCCTGCAGTGGTCCAGAGGCTCGCAGCTGTCGTAAGGCCCTTTATGGACACGCCTATCCTTATGATAGCACCTGCCCCGAGAAAACCTACGCCTGTAATAACCTGTGAGGCTATCCTTGAAGGGTCCGCACCCTGTCCATACTCTTGGGTTATGTATATGGAGAGAAGGCTCATGAGAGAAGAGCCGAGGGCAAGCACAGAGTGAGTCCTGAAGCCTGCCGGCTGCCTTCTCCTTTCCCTCTCGTATCCAATAAGAGAGCCAAGAAGGAAGGCAATGACAAGTCTCAGTATCCCCTCCCATAAGGGAAATGGGAGAGTTTCTACCAGCTTCATCAGACTATTTTAACCCTGATTGACTAAGCTCATCGGAGGGCTATATTTAATGAATAAACATTCAGGAGGTCATCATGTGTCAGGAGTGCGGATGCTCCGTAAACCACGGCCACGAACATAACCAGAGGGAAGAGGTTAGCCTCTTCAGGAAGGTTCTGGAGAAAAATGACCTTCAGGCAGAGGAAAACAGGGAACACTTCCATGAGCACGGCGTCTTTGCCATAAACCTCATGTCCTCGCCGGGTGCTGGCAAAACATCACTACTTGAAAGGACTATAGAGCTTCTTCAAGATTTCAGGATTGGGGTCATAGAGGGGGACCTGGAAACGGACAGGGATGCCCAGAGGATAAAGGCAAAGGGTGCACCTGCGGTGCAGATTACCACGGGCTCTGCCTGCCATCTGGATGCCTTTATGGTTCATGAGGGACTGCATCAGCTACCCCTTGAGGAGCTTGACATAGTCTTTATAGAAAATGTGGGAAACCTCGTGTGTCCCGCAAGCTACGATGTGGGAGCACATATGAACGTGGTTCTCCTCTCTGTGGTGGAGGGTGATGACAAGCCAGAGAAGTATCCCGTCATGTTCAGAAATGCCCAGCTCATGGTAATAACAAAGACAGACCTCCTGCCCTACACGGACTTCAGCATGGAAAGGGCAACAAGGTCTGCAAGAAAGGTAAACCCCTCCATAGATGTGATAAGGCTTTCTGTAAGGACGGGAGAAGGCATGGATGAGTGGCTTGAATATCTTCGCTTCAAGGTGAGAGCCTTCAGGAGAAGTATGGTATGAAGGTCTTCTGGCTTCAGAGGCTCACCTGCTGTGGAAACACCCACTCCTTTCTGAACTACGAGAGCCTGAATACACTTCTGAAGAGAGTTGAGCTAATCTACCATCCCAGCCTTTCCCAAAAGCCTCAGGAAGAGGCGGTTGAGGAATTGCTCAGAAGAGGTGAGGAGTTTGACATACTTCTGGTGGAAGGTGCGGTAAGAAGGGATGACAGGGAAACTCTGGAGCTCTGCAGACTTGCAGGCTATGTGGTGGCGGTGGGCAACTGTGCTGTCTACGAAAACATCCCCGCCCTTGCGAACGCCAATGTGTGCGGTCTTGGCTACAGGTTTAAGGAAAAGGGAGGGCTTCTGGGTGAGGGTTTCAGGTCAAAAGGGGGTCTGCCCGTGATAAACCTTTCTGGCTGTCCTGCTCACCCCGAGTGGATTGCCGGCACACTGCTCATGCTTTCAGAAGGCATAAAGCCGAGGCTTGACCAGTGGGGTAGACCTGAAGAGTTTTACTCCTCCCTTACCCACTGGGGATGCACCAGAAACGAATACTTTGAGTGGAAGGTGGAGGCTCAGGAGCTTGGCTCAAAAAGGGGATGCCTCTTTTACCACTTTGGCTGTAGAGGTCCGCTCAGCTACAGCTCCTGCAACACCATACTCTGGAACGGGGTGAACTCAAAGACGAGGGCTGGGACTTCCTGCTTTGGTTGCACCGAATACGACTTCCCACGCACAGGACTCTGGGAGACAAAGCAGTATGCGGGTATACCCGCAGAGCTTCCCATAGGAGTTTCCAAAAGGGGATACATAATGCTCTCGGGCGTTGCCAAGATGTTCACACCGGAGAGGCTAAAAGGTGAGGCTTGAAAACTTAGAGCTTCCAAGGGTTGAGGGGGAGGCAAGGCTTGAGCTCCTCTGGAAGGATGGTGTTGTGGAGGATGCGAGGGTCTGCATCACCTCCATAAGAGGCGTAGAGAAGGTGCTTATGGGCAGGCATTACATGGATGCCCTGGTGATAACGCCAAGGGTGTGTGGCATATGCGGGCACGCCCATCTTATGGCTTCTGTCACGGCTATAGAAAAGGCTCTCGGCGTAGAGCCAGCACAGAAAGGTCAGTTGGTGAGGAGAATAACCCAGAGCCTTGAGATTCTGCAGAACCACATAAAGTGGTTCTACCTTTTCCTGATGCCCGATTTTGTCCTTTTAGAGAAAAGCGTGAGGGAGTTCTATGAGCCCTTCAGGGGCAGGAGGTGGCAGGATGCCATAAAGGTGGCTTCAAAGATAGCAAAGGGCATAGCCCTCTTTTCAGGTCAGTGGCCCCACTCTTCCTATGCAGTGCCGGGGGGCATAACCTCAGAGCCCTCGGCGAAAGAAGTTACCACCCTCAGGCAGATACTCTCCGAGCTCAGGGACTTCTTTCTGAAATATACGGTGGGCATGGAAGAGGGTGAGTTTATCAGCTGTCTGAGGGAAGGGAGCTGGAGAAGGCTCGGGGGCGATGCGGGGCTTTTCCTTGAACTCTCCCACAGGGAGGGGCTTCTGGAGGCTGGCAGGTCTTACGACAGGTTCATAAGCGGTGGCTCTCTTTACTTTCCCTGTGGTTATTTCATGAAAAGGGTTGTGCATGGAAAGCTAAGAGTTGAACAGCTTCAGGAGCTTGAGAGCAGTTCCTACAGCGGGGCAAAGCCCGTAAGATACAGGGGCATGCCCTTTGAAACTGGACCCCTTTCAAGACAGCTCATAGCCGGAAACCCCATCACAAAGAGCATGCACAGGGAGCTCAGAGATTCCTTTGCGGTGCGTGTGATGGCGAGAGTTCTGGAGGTATGGAGCTTAACAGAAGCCATAGAGGAGTGGACGCAGAGGCTGAAGGAGGTTCTGCATGAGAGGTCCACGAGCCTTGGAAGATTTCCTTCAAAGTTCAGTGGTAGGGGATACGGCGTGGTAGAGGCTGCGAGGGGCACCCTCATACACAGTGTAAGCGTAAAGGAGGGCACGGTGCAGGAATACTCCATCATCACACCCTCCCAGTGGAACCTCGGTCCAAGATGTGAGAACTTTCTGGGGGTTGCGGAGAGGGCAATCCTTGGTCTGAAAAGTCCACTTCATGCTCAGATGGTGCTCAGGAGCTTTGACCTGTGCTCCGTATGCACAACACATTGAGGTAGAGCTATGAAGAGAATAAGGCTTTCTGAAGGTGGTGGTGGAGAAGAGAGCTGGAGGCTCATAAGGGAGCTCTTTCTCAGATACTTTGAAAACCCAGTGCTCTCAGCCCTTGAGGATTCAGCCCTTCTCCAGCTCAGTTCAAAGGTTGCCTTTACCACGGATGCCTTTACCGTAAAGCCCCTATTCTTCAGGGGCGGGGACATAGGAAAGCTGGCGGTGGCGGGCACTGTAAACGACCTTGCGGTGATGGGTGCAAAGCCCCTCTACCTCTCTGCCAGCTTTATCATAGAGGAGGGCTTTCCCTACGAAGACCTCCAGAGGATAGTGGAGAGCATGGCACAGACTGCAAAGGAGGCGGGTGTGCTCATAGTCGCAGGGGATACAAAGGTGGTCCCCTCTGGTCAGGCTGACGGACTTTTTATAACCACCTCGGGCATAGGCAGGGTGGTATACGATGGACTCTCCTGCAGGAGTGTGAAAGAAGGCGACGCCATAATCCTTTCCGGACCCATAGGAGACCACGGTGCCTGCGTGCTGGCACAGAGGGAAGGCTTTGACTTTGGAGAAAACTTCGGAAGCGACTGCCAGCCCCTGTGGGACCTTGTGGAGCACCTTCTCAGAAGTGGTGTCGAAGTTCATGCCATGAGAGACCCCACGAGGGGCGGGCTATCCGCAGTGCTTCACGAGTGGGCTAATGCTTCGGGCGTATCCTTTCTGGTGCAGGAGGACAGCATCCCCGTAAGACAGGAGGTTCTGGGTATATGCGAATTTCTTGGACTTGAGCCCTACCACCTTGCATGCGAGGGAAGGATTGTGGTGGCAGTAAGGGGTGAGGATGCGGAAAGGGCTCTTGAGGTTCTCAGAGAACACCCGAAGGGTAGGGAGGCAAGTCTTATAGGCTATGCGGTAAGACCCGAGGGCAGACCTTCAGTTTTTCTCAGGACTTCCTACGGAACCAGGAGGTTTCTTGAGCCACCCGCCGGCGAGCTCCTGCCAAGGATTTGCTGATGCACGAGTTTTCTATAGTGCAGAGCCTTCTGGAGCTTATTCATGAGCAGGTGAGAATGCACTCCGCAAAGAGGGTTGTGAAGGTTGAGATAGTTGCCGGCGTGCTCTCGGGAGTGGAGCCCCATCTTCTGCAGATTGCCTTTGAGACCTTCAGGCAGGGGACACCCGCAGAGGACGCAGAGCTCCTTATAGAGGTTGAAAAGCTGAAAATCTACTGTAGGGACTGCGAAGGGGAGTTTGAAAAGGACGAGCTCAATGCCCTGTGCCCCCGCTGTGGAGGACTGAACACGGAAATAAGGGGTGGAAGGGAGC
Source organism: Pampinifervens navoyensis (assembly GCF_046159715.1). Lineage (NCBI taxonomy): Bacteria > Pseudomonadati > Aquificota > Aquificia > Aquificales > Aquificaceae > Pampinifervens > Pampinifervens navoyensis. The sequence goes on along the minus strand of NZ_JBJXCT010000001.1, from coordinate 97,346 downwards.
TACTGCTCAAGAGCCTTGAGCTGGAGGTAGATTCAAACCCATGACCCGGAGGCTCTCCGTGAGGATAAAAGGTGCAGTGCAGGGTGTGGGCTTCAGACCCTTTGTCTACAGATTGGCTAAGGAGCTTGGGCTTTGTGGTTTTGTGATAAACGATTCAAGAGGCGTGAGCGCAGAACTGGAGGGTCCAAAGGAAAAGCTTGAAGAGTTTCTGCTCAGACTCAGCAGGGAAAAGCCTCCCCTTGCACGCATACACTCGGTGGACCTTCAGTTCACAGAACCCGTGGGATACAGGGACTTTGAAATAAGGGAGAGTTCAGAGGAGGGTCAGAAAGAGGTCTTCCTTCTTCCCGACATGGCAACCTGCGAAGACTGCCTCAGGGAGCTCTTTGATCCCTCAGACAGAAGATACCTCTATCCCTTCATAAACTGCACCAACTGCGGACCGAGGTTCACCATAGTAGAAAAGCTTCCCTACGATAGGCCCAACACCACCATGAAGGTCTTCCAGATGTGTCCTCAGTGTAGCAGAGAATACCACGACCCCTCAGACAGACGCTTTCACGCCCAGCCAAACGCATGCCCCCTTTGTGGTCCGTGGCTGAGCCTTTACTCTTCAGAGGGCGAGCTCCTGGCGGAGAGGGAAGAGGCACTCAGGCTGAGCCTTGAACTCCTTAGGGAGGGTAGAATACTTGCGGTCAAGGGTATAGGGGGCTTTCATCTTATGTGCGATGCTACAAAAGAAGAAACGGTGAGCCTTCTGAGGGAGAGAAAAAGAAGAAGGGAAAAGCCCTTTGCGGTAATGTTCAGAGACCTGGAGCAGGTTCTCCAGTATGCAGAGCCTTCTGAGCTTGAGCTTGCCCTTCTTATGCTTCCAGAGAGGCCCATAGTGCTCATAAACTGCAGAGGTGGGCTTGCCCCCTCCGTGGCACCGGGTCTCAGGAGGGTTGGAGCCTTTCTACCATACACGCCCCTTCATTACCTGATACTCAGAGGGCTTGACTTTCCGGTAGTTGCCACCTCGGGCAACCTTTCGGACGAACCCATAGTCAAGGAGAACCAGGAAGCCCTTGAGAGGCTGTCCAGCCTTGCGGACTTTCTGCTTCTTCACAACAGGGACATAAGGAGAAGGTGTGACGATTCGGTGGTAAAGGTCATAGGTGGACTGCCCACACCCATAAGGCGTTCACGTGGCTATGCACCCATGCCCATAACACTGCCCGCTGAGCTCAAAAGAAGAGTCCTCGCAGTAGGTGGAATGCTGAAAAACACCTTTGCTCTGGGCTTTGCAGACAGGGTAATTCTGAGTCAGCACGTGGGAGACGTGGAAAACCTTGAGACCCTTATGTCCTTTGAGGAGATGGTCTATGATATGATGGGGCTCTACGACTTTGAGCCAGAGGTGGTTGTGTGCGACCTCCACCCGAGGTATGAGACCACAAGATGGGCGGAGGATTTTGCCAGGGGCAGGGGCATACCCCTTCTGAAGCTACAGCATCACTTTGCCCACATTCTTTCCTGTATGGCGGAGAACGCTCTGGAAGGAGAAGTGCTTGGCATAGCATGGGATGGCACAGGATACGGAGAGGATGGAACCCTCTGGGGTGGTGAGTTTCTGCACTGCAATTACAGCTCCTACAGGAGACTCTTTCACTTCAGACCCTTCAGGCTAATCGGTGGAGAAAAGGCTATAAAAGAGCCAAGAAGGGTTGCCCTTTCAATCCTTTTTGAGCTCTTTGGAGAGAAAGCCTTTGAGTTTGACCTGCCCACGCTGAAAGCTTTTGAAGAAAGAGAGCTGAAAAACCTTTACACTGCATGGAGGTCCGGCGTGAACTCACCCCTGACGAGCTCCGCAGGAAGGCTCTTTGACGGGGTTGCGTCCCTTCTTGGACTGAGGCATAAAGTATCCTACGAGGGGCAGGCAAGTATGATGTTAGAAGACCTCTTCAGACCTGAAGTGGAAGACTTTTACCCCTTTGAAATTCTGGAAAACTCCGTTGATTGGAGACCCACAATCACGGCACTTCTTGAAGACAGGGAGAAGGAAAAGGCTCCTTCAAGGTTCATAAACACCCTTGCCAGAATCTGTCTTGAAGTTGCCCGCAGGGCTCAAAGGGATAAGGTCTGCCTCTCTGGGGGTGTGATGCAGAACGACCCGCTGGTAAGCAGGATAAAGGAGCTTTTGGGGAAGGAAGGCTTTAAGGTTTACACTCATCAGAAAGTGCCACCCAACGACGGGGGACTGAGCCTCGGTCAGGCGGTTTATGGGGGTTTGATTAACTTGAAGTTGGCTTGATAAAACTCTCAACCCGCCCCCTGAGCACCTGTATTGATTCCTCCACATCCTCCCTCTGAGCCTTCGCAAGGGACGGAAAGTAGCACACCTCTATGGTCTCCAGTATGGGCTTGTTGTCCCTGTCGTAGAAGACCCCTATCCACACACCGCTTATGCCCGTCTCCCTCCACTCTACGGGCTGTGTATTTGAGGACAGACTTATCTTTACCTGACCTTCGCCAAGCACATCAAGCAGAACCTCCCTGTCCTCTTCCGACAGGGGCAGCTTGTTTATGTATATGATGTGCTCTTCACCCTTTTCGTAAAGGTCTTTGAGTGCTTGAAGCAGCTCGTTGAGTATGGCAGGGGCGTTCATAAGCATGATAGAGCCTCCATATATTCGTTCCACGACTTTATGCCCTCAAGGACCCGCACCTCTTTGCCACCAGAAAAGAGCACAAGAGAGGGTAGTCTATATTTCCTTAGAATTTCTATGTTTTCATCGGCGTTTATGGAATAAAAGTCCTTCTCGGAGAAGACCTTCTGGAGCTCCGGCACCACCACATCCGTGTCAAATATTTCTCTGATGGTGTTCTTTTTAGCTTCAGACCTTATGTAGAGCACGAAGGTTTTTCCGGCTCTTATTAGTTCCTCAAACTCCTGCAGGTTCAACTCTCTCATAGCTTACACCCCACTTCTCCAGCTCTTTAAGCACTCCAGAAACAAGCTCATCGAGCCTTGACTTTACAGTTTCTGAGAGCTCAAGGGATATGTCCAGGCTCTCAGGCTCCATGCCAAGGAGGACAATCTCCCTTGGTGCTCTTCCCAGCATCTGGGCAAGAGCGAGCACTTCCTGAACGCCAAGCTCGTGGGCAGAGACCTTTTTTCTGAAATAACCCTTTACCTCCTCACCCTCAAACCTGTAAAGAGTGCCGGGGGCACAGCCCCCAAGGACAGCATCCACCAGCAAAAGCCTTTCAAAGCCTTCCATAAAGTAAAGAAGGTCCATGCCAAGTGTCCCACCATCCATAAGCTCCACCTCTGGGAAAAACCTGTAGTTTTTTCTGAGCTCTTCCACAACCCTCACACCGAGCCCTTCGTCGGAAAGCAGTATGTTGCCAACGCCAAGCACGAGAGTTTTCATGTCACATCCTCCACATCCACAGGTGTCTCCTTGAAGTTTTTCATGCCGTTGAACATTGACGACACTTCGCCCTCCTTCTCTATCACATCAAACCTGACCACCATGTAAACATGAACTATCACAAAGAAAACTATAAGCCATGCCACCCAGTGGTGCCACATGTGAACCATAAACTCACCGCCAAGGAGGGGAACAACCCATCCAAAGAGCCTCCCCCAGAAGCCATCGGGGTCAGATAGCCCATACATGGCAAAGCCTGTGATTATCATAAAGGCTATGGCTATGTAGAGGAGAAAATAGGCAAGCCTTGCAAGGGGATTTCTCACATAGGTTCTGTGCCATGGCTTTATAAAGAGGTAATGAAGGAGCATCTCTACAACACCTTTCCAGAAATCAGACCTCCAGACTCTTGGTATAAAGAGCCTGTCTCCCTTATAGAAAAAGGCTATAAAAAGGCGGAAAAGGAAGGAAAAGAGAAGCACATAGCCTGCGGAAAAGTGGACAAATCTCACAAGGTCCATGGTCAGGTTGTGAGCGTAGGCGTAGGTTGCTTCATGTCCCACAGAGCCTATGAAGAAGGGATTTCCTATGTAGAGACCTGTGAGGAAGAGGACGGTTATTGACAGGAAGTTTACCCAGTGCCATATCCTCAGCGAGGGGCTGAAGATGTAAATCCTCTTTACCGTTTCCTCTTTCATGGCTTACCTCCTAAAAACACACTGGCTGTGAGCCCTGAACCCTTATCTCCACTATCTCCCTTCCTTCTGCGTCATACAGGTGCGTGGAGCAGGCAAGACAGGGGTCAAAGGAATGGATTCCTCTGAGGACTTCAAGGGGCTTGTTGACCACCTGCAGGGGTGTGTCCTTCATACACTCTTCAAAGGCACCCTGACCTCCCATGGGGTCCCTTGCTCCACCGTTCCATGTGGTGGGCACAACGCACTGGTAGTTGGCTATCTTTCCGTCCTTTATGACAACCCAGTGTCCAAGGGCACCCCTTGGAGCGTCGGTAAGACCTATACCCTTTGCCTCTCTGGGCCATGTGGAGGGGTCCCACTTTTCGGTGTTTGCCACGGAGGTATCCCCGGCCTTTATGTTGTCGTAGAGCTTTTTCATAAAGTAAAGGTTTGCGGCCACACCTACCTGAGCCTCAAGACCCCTCGCCGCGGTTCTTCCCACCGTAGTGGGTAGCCACACATGGGGAGGCAAGTCAAGCACCTTTGAGACAAAGTCTATCTGTTTGACTATCATTTCATCCATCCAGCTGGGCTTTATATGCCCCTGTTTTACGCCCGTGTAGACCACTATATACCGGGCGAGAGGTCCCACCTCGCAAGGCTTTCCTCTCCACCTTGGAGACTTTATCCAGGAGTATTTGCCCTTCTCGTCAAGATACTTCCAGTGGGTCTTTGTGCCTTCCTTGGGTCCCGTGTAGTTGGGCTCCGTTATACCATCCCACGGGTGAAGCCCCTTCTTTTCGTCAGGATACTTATACCAGGAGTGTGCCACGTATTCCTGAATGACCTCTGGGTCTGCAAAGTCCTTACCTGCAAGTGGATAGAACTTGGCCCTTTCCACACCTTCAGCAAAGTCTTCCACCACGCCGTTGCAGTGGTAGATAACCTGCCTGTGATAGTCTCCGTTCTTTATTCCGCCGTAGGGCTCATCGGGAAACTCACCGTAGCCTATAACCCTCCTCTTGGCAAGACCACCCCCATAGGTCTGCCCCTTCTGAACGTATATATGTCCTATTGCCAGAAGGTCCACGAGATAGAAGAGGTTTACGGCCTCTGCCTGCGTGTAAATAGCATCCTCCACAACCGCAAGCCTTTCAGTGTTCACGGGTGCATTCATATCGTTCAGAGATATGGAGCAGCTCATACCTCCCACTATGTAATGTGGGTGTGGGTTCTTTCCACCGAAGACCACCTGAGGGATAAATATCTCCCTCTGCACATCCAGCATGTTCAGATAGTGAGCAACCGCCATCAGATGAACCTCTGGAGGAAGGAGTTTGTAGTCGGGGTGGTCCCACCAGTGGGCGGCGAATATGCCAAGCTGTCCGCTCTCCACTACCTTCTTTATCTTCTCCTGAAAGGCTCTGAAGTAGCCGGGCGTTGCCTTTGGAAACTTCCTCGGGTATGCCCTCCTTCCAATAGGGTCAGGCATGAGCTCCGCCACGGCTCCATACTTTTCAAGAAGCTGGTTCTGCAAGACCGCAGTCTGCACGGGGTCTGCCTTGAGAGCCTCTATGGGTGAGACCCAGTCAAGGGCATGGAGATGATAAAAGTGCACCACATGGTCATGCACCTGAAGTGTTCCATACATGATGTTTCTTATGTAGTTGGCGTTCTTCGGTATCTTTATTTCAAGGGCATCTTCCACGGCCCTTACTGATGCGTGAGCATGTATGGAAGTGCATACACCGCATATTCTCTGGGCAAAAGCCCACGCGTCTCTCGGGTCTCTTCCTCTGAGGATGAGCTCAATGCCCCTCCACATGGTGCCGGAGGAAACTGCATCAACAACTTTGCCAGATTTTTCATCCACGATAAGCTCAATCCTCAGGTGTCCTTCAATCCTTGTTACTGGGTCTACAACTACCCTTGCCATGGTTATTCACCTCCTCTGTTAGGTTTTGACCTTAGTTTTGATATGACTCCGTGGACAACTGCACCGGCCGCCGCAGCCGCCGCAACGGCCATACCCACCTTGTCGGCGTTGGCTTCTACGCTGGGGACTGGTATGGTGGTGAGCCTATGGTAGAAGGGTCCGTTGTCCCAGAAGTTATCCTCAGAACAACCTATGCAACCGTGTCCTGCCTGTATGGGATAGGAAAGCCCATTATACCAGCGTATGTTTCCGCAGGAGTTGTAGGTGGTAGGTCCCCTGCATCCCACCTTGTAAAGACACCAGCCCTTTTTCGCCCCTTCGTCGTCAAACCTTTCCACAAACTGCCCTGCGTTGAAGAAGGCTCTTCTATAGCAGGTATCGTGAATCCTGTTGCCGTAAAACTGTTTGGGTCTTCCCTGAGAGTCAAGGGGCGGAATAGAGTCAAAGAGCACAAGGTGCATGATGACCCCTGTCATCACCTCTGCGATAGGTGGACAGCCGGGCACCTTTATTATTGGCTTGCCTGTTATAACCTTGTGTATGGGGACTGCGGTGGTTGGGTTGGGCTTTGCCGCCTGCACACAGCCCCAGCTGGCACAGGAGCCCCAGGCTATCACGGCCTTTGCACCCTCTGCGGACTCCTTCAGATGCTTCAGGAAAGGCTCACCGTTCACGATACAGTACATGCCGTCTTCACCCAGGGGTGGGTTGCCCTCCACGGCCAGTATGTAGTTGCCCCAGTATTTCTTGATTATCTCCTTCCTGTGTCTCTCAAGGTCTTCTCCTGCGGCTGCCGAAAGTGTGTCATCGTATTCAAGGGATATCATGCTCAGAACCACATCAGAAGCCAGAGGGGTGGCGGACCTAATAAAGGACTCAGAGCAACAGGTGCACTCAAGCCCATGTATCCATATGACGGGGACTCTCGGCTTTGTCTCCAAAGCTCTGACTACTTCCGGAATCATGGAAGGCGATAATCCCATAAGTCCCGTTATGGTGGTGGCAAATTTGAAAAAGTCCCTTCTGTTTACGCCGTGCCTTTTAAAGGTTTCCCAGAAGGTTTCCATGCTACACCTCCTAACTGAATATTCATTCAAAAATATAACCTGTATCACATAAACAGTCAAGGAAAAAATACTTATAGGGTCTATAAGCGCTTCTAATCTTTATTACTTTTGATAAAAATGTAATAAAAAGTTGCCTGCAGGGTGAGTATGGCTATATTAAGGATGAACGAGCATTCAGGAGGCGAACATGTGCCTTTCTATCCCCTCAAAGGTGGTGGAGCTGAAAGAAGACAACACCGCGGTGGTTGAAACCTTTGGAGCAAGAAGGGTGGTATCCCTTGACCTTCTCCAGGAAGGGGTTTCCGTGGGCGACTGGGTTCTTGTGCATGTGGGCTTTGCCATACAGAAGCTGGATGAGGAATACGCCCTTGAGAGCCTGAAGCTCTTTGAGCAGTTGCTGGAGGAGGAAGATGAAGCTCTTGGCGAACTTCAGGGAAGCTGAGGCGGTAAGGAAGCTTGAAAAGAGCATAAAGAGTGCGGTGGAAAGGCTTGGAAAGACTGTAAGAATCATGGAGTTTTGCGGGGGGCACACGCATACCATAGTAAAGCATGGTATAGACCAGCTTCTGGAAGGCTACGTAAAGTTCATCCACGGTCCGGGCTGTCCTGTGTGCGTTCTGCCCATGCAGAGGGTGGACCTCGCCCTTGAGTTGGCACGCAGAGAGAACCTCATACTCTGCACTTATGGAGATGTGCTCAGGGTCCCGGGCTCCAAGAGAAAAAGCCTCCTTGACCTGAGGGCGGAGGGGAAAGATGTGAGGATGGTCTATTCCTGTCTTGATGCTCTCAGGATAGCACAAGAAAATCCCCAGAAGGAGGTCGTCTTCTTTGCCATAGGCTTTGAAACCACCACCCCCCAGACCGCAGTGCTCATAAAAAAGGCTAAGGAGCTGGGACTGAGGAACCTTTCCGTGGTCTCAAACCACGTGATAACACCGGCTGCAATACAGCACATTCTGAATGCACCTGAGGTGAGAGAATACGGGAAGGTGGAATTAGACGGCTTTGTGGGACCAGGTCATGTAAGCGTCATAATTGGAACAAAGCCCTACGAATACTTTGCAGAGGAATTTTTAAAGCCTGTGGTCATATCGGGCTTTGAGCCCCTTGACCTTATGCAGGCGGTTTACATGCTGGTAAGGCAGATGGGGGAAAGAAGGGCTCAGGTGGAAAACCAGTATACCAGAGCGGTAAGCAGGGAAGGAAACCTGAAGGCTCAGTTGCTCGTGGCTGAGGTTTTTGAATTGAGAAAGGAGTTTGAGTGGAGAGGTCTTGGAAAGGTTCCCTACAGCGCCCTGAGGATAAACTCCCGATACGAGGATTTTGATGCGGAAAAAAGGTTTGAGGTTGAGCTTCCAGAGCCCAGGGAACATCCCGCCTGTATATGCGGAAAGGTTATAAGAGGCGTAGCAGAGCCTACAGATTGCAAGCTCTTTGGAAGTGTATGCACTCCCTCAAACCCTCTCGGCTCCTGTATGGTATCCTCAGAAGGTGCATGCAACGCCTACTATAGATATAGAGGAATAGTATGAGGGTATTACTTCTGTGTCATCGCTTTAACTCCCTTTCTCAGCGGTTCTACTGCGAGCTTTCCGAGGCAGGACATGAGGTATCTGTGGAGCTTGATGTGCATCCAGAGCTCATGATAGAAGCGGTTGAGCTCTTTAGGCCAGACCTTATAATTGCCCCCTTTCTGAAGAGGAAAATACCGGAAGAAATCTGGCAGAATTACACCACTCTAATAGTTCACCCCGGACCCCCGGGAGACAGGGGACCCAGTGCCCTTGACTGGGCAATCCTAACGGGAGAGAAAGAATGGGGCGTATGTATGCTTTCGGCGGTTGAGGAATACGATGCGGGAGACCTGTGGGCTTTCAGAAGCTTTCCCATGAGGATGGCAAGGAAGTCAAGCCTGTATAGGAGGGAAGTAACGGAGGGTGCCGTAGAATGTCTGTGGGAGGTGGTGGAAAGCCTTGAGAGTGGAATGGTAAGAAGGAAACCACAGGGAGGTGGGCATTTCAGACCTGCCCCTGAGAGAAGCCTCAGGATGGTGGACTGGAATAGGGATAGCACGGCGGAAGTTCTTAAAAAGGTTTACTCGGGAGATGGTCAGCCCGGTGCCAAAGCCCTTATAGAGGGAGAGGAATACTACCTCTTTGACGCACATCCTGAAGGCTATCTCAAAGGAAAGCCTGGCGAGCTTATAGCAAGGAGGGATGAGGCAGTATGTATAGGGACTCTGGATGGGGCAGTATGGGTTGGCTATCTGAGAAGAAGGGAAAGGCAGAGTATAAAACTGCCGGCGACAAGGGTTCTTCCAGAGAACACCCTTGAGAGACTGAGGGAGGAGGAGATAAGACCTTGGGAGGAGGTGGATTTTCCCACATACAGGGAAATAACCTATAGAGAGGAAGAGGGTATAGCTTGCGTTGAATTCAATTTTTACAACGGTGCCATGTCTACAGAACAGTGCAACAGGCTTCTGGAGGTGGTAAGATACGCAAAAATAAGGCCCGTAAAGGCTGTTGTGCTTCTGGGTGGTGAGGACTTTTTCTCCAACGGCATGAACCTCAACACCATAGAAGCCTCAGAGAGCCCTGCAGAGGAATCCTGGAGGAACATAAACGCCATGGATGACCTGTGCGAGGAGATACTCACAACGCTTGACAGGTTGACAGTGGCGGGCATAAGGGGCAATGCTGGAGCGGGTGGTGTGTTTCTTGCTCTCACCTGCGACCTTGTGTTTGCAAGAAAGGGAGTTGTGCTCAACCCTCACTACAAGAACATAGGTAATCTTTACGGCTCTGAGTTCTGGACCTATACGCTTCCAAAGAGAGTTGGCTGGGAAAGGGGAAGGGAGATAATGGAAAACCGCATGCCCATAAGCTCTGAAAGGGCTATGGGGATAGGTCTCATTGATGGCGTGTTCGGAAGGACGCCTGAGGACTTTACCCAGGGGCTGAAGGGCTTTTTAAAGAGCTTTGTGAACTCTAAAGACTTTGACAGGTTTCTAAAGGAGAAAAGAGAAAAGAGACTTTCAGATTGGAGCAAAAAGCCACTCAAGACATACAGGGAAGAGGAGCTGGAAAGGATGAGGCTCAACTTCTACGGTTTTGACACAAGCTACCACATAGCACGGTATTACTTTGTCAGAAGGTTTCTGCCCTTCAGAACGCCTCCCTACCTTGCGGTGCACAGAAGACTAAGCTTTCAGAGCCCTCCACAGGTTTTCTGAAACCTCATCCACATAGTCCATAAGCGGTCTGTTAAGAAGTCCCTCCGTATGTAGGAAGACCATGCCCCCGAGGGGTCCCATTATGGTGGTAAAGGCAGGATAGAAGCTCTGGTTTCTGAGTTCCCCCCTCTCCACGCCATCGCTCAGAAAGACCATTATCTCCGTAATGACGCTTGCCACACAGGCAAAGCCCTCACATCCCCCGCTGAAAACCTCCCTGTTTACAAGGAAGACCCTGAGAAAGTAGTTTATGAGCTCGGGCTCCTCAAGGGCTATTTCAAAAAAACTTCTCACAAGAAGCTCCAGCTTTTCCCGAAAGCTTACCTCCGCCTCGTTTACCCTCCTGAGTCTTTCCCCCACCCAGTCGGATACCGTCATCATAATTTCCTTTGCAAGCTCTTCCTTTGATTCAAAGTAGTTATACAGGTTTCCAACGCTCATACCCACCGCCTGGGCTATGTCTGGCATGGTGGTGTTGTAATATCCCTTTTCAGAAAACAGCCTGCAGGCAGTCCTTATTATCTCAAGCCTTTTCTGCTCCTTCAGGCTCTGCCTTTTCATTGTTCTAAAAATTAAATCATAACAGTTTATGGTATAGCTGTATATATCTAGAAGCCAACTGGTAGGCTTCCCTGGCGTCTTCCTCCGTGTAATCTTCCGTTGGTATAAAGTCTGGTTGTCCATAGAAGGCGATTTCCCTCTGACTTCTCAGCCATTTTGTAAGTGCTCTTAACTCCCTAAGGGTCTTTATGAGGTCTTCTGGAAACCTGTGGCTGTTTTCAAGAATAATGTCTATTACATCATGCCACTTTGGGGGTGTTATACCAGACCTGATTAGCATGGCTTTCTGAACAAGCTCAACTATTTCCTGAGCCTCCCTTATAACGTCCGCATAATCTTTTTCTTTCATAAAAAGGTCCAGGGTTTTCAGTCTTATTTCTGCTCGTCTGATATAATCTTCCGCAAGCTCAGGATTTACCATCACAAAACCTCATAGTATGGCATTTTCCCCTTTCTCCTTATAACCCTGCTTTCCATAACCTTCCTCAATCCTTCTGCAAATTTTTCAAAAAATCCTTCCCTGTCATACAGAACTATAAATTCACAATCCCAGAGAAACCACAGAGATTCTCTTAGCTGAGTCCTTTTTATGATTACAGGATTTATCTCCACTGCCTCATCCACACATTCAAAAAACCTCACATACTCCCTTCTACTGCTTTCGTAGTCCTCAACTATAACAAGGATGTCTATATCGGATTCTGGAGAGAAGGTTCCCCTTGCCACAGAGCCGAACACTACAAGGGAAAGGAGGTTTTCCCCAAAGCATCTGATTAATCTTTCCTTTATCCTTTTCAGGATTGCGTAGTATTTTCCTCTGTATCCCCGCATCTTAATAAAATCTTAACACCTGAGGTATAGAATGGAAAACATGAGGATAGCCTTCGTATGCACGGGCAATTCCGCAAGGAGCCAGATGGCGGAGGGCTTTGCCAGAAGGCTGGTAGAAACTCTTGGAATGAACTTTCAGGTATACTCCGCAGGTTCAGACCCGGCAGAGGAAATAAACCCCTTTGCTGTTCAGGTAATGAAGGAGAAGGGCATAGACATATCCTCCCAAAGACCCAAGGGGCTTGAAGCCATACCCTATCAGGAGCTGGACCTTGTTATAACCCTCTGCAACAGTGCAAGACAGACCTGTCCAGTCGTTCCTGGAGCCCAGATGATTCACTGGGACCTTCCTGACCCTGCCGCATACAGAGGCTCTGAAGAGGAAAAGCTGGAGTTTTTCAGAAAAGTCAGGGATGAGATAGAGGAAAGGGTGTGGGACTGCCTTCAGAGCCTACAGCTCAGGCAGGGCAATTCTGCTAAGCTTTGAGAGCTTTACACCTCTTAGACCTCCTATTTTTGTAGCCAGAAGCTCAAGCTCTCCCGCCCTTCCTCTGAGGATGATAACCTCAAGGCAGTTGTAGTGGTCTATGTGAACATGGGTGGAGCACAGCACATTTACATGATGCTCGTGCTGAAGCTCCAGAAGTCTGTGGGTCAGCTCCCTGTCGTGATGGTCGTAGACAAGGCTGAGAACACCTATGACCTCTTCGTTCTCTTCCCATTTTTCCTGAGACAAAAGGTCTCTTATGAGGTCTCTGACCAGCTCAGACCTTGAAGCGTAGCCCTTCCTTATGACTCTTCTGTCCAGCTCCTCAAGAAGCCCCTCAGGAAGAGATACGCAGAAGCGGGTTGTCTTTTCCATCTTCAGAAGATTTTATCAGAAGCTGTGAAGATGCCAGTCGCCTTTACCCCTGTGTCTGTGCAAAAGCCCAGCCCTTAAAAGCCTTTCCCTGTCCCTGAGGAATTCTTCTACGCCCCCGTCGTATACAATTCCGTGGTCTTCACCGAGCACCACAAGCCTGCTACCCAGCTCGCCGGCAAGGCTGAGGTTGTGAGTGGAGGTTACAGTGGTGCAGGGAAGCTCCCACAGCAGGTCCACAAACCAGCCAGTGGTCTTTGGGTCAAGGTGAGCGGTTGGCTCATCAAGAAGAAGAACCTCTGGCTCAAGCACAAGAAGACAGGCAAGGCATAGCTTCTGCTTCTGCCCCGTGCTCAGCTCAAAGGGTGGTCTTTTCAAATGGGGTGTGAGCTCAAACCTGTCAGCCCAGTAAAGGACCCTCTCTCTGACAAGTCCCTCCTCCATCCCCAGCTGTCTAAGAGAAAAGGCAAGCTCATCGTAAACTGTGGGATTAAAGAGCATGACATCGGGGTTCTGAAAGAGGAGAACCACCTCCCTTCTGAACTTCCTCCTGAATTCCCTGTCCTTAAAGACTTTTTCCTCAATTTTACTTCCCATGTAAAGATACTCTCCTCTCTGTGGAAATATGAGGGCATTCAGTAGCTTCAGAAGTGTGCTCTTGCCAGAGCCGTTTATGCCCAGAAGGACCACCCTTTCTCCCTCCCCTACTCTGAAGTTTATGTCCTTCAGGGCGAGTCTGTCTTCGTAGCTAAAAGAGACATTTCTGAGCTCAATCAAGATCAAGCCCCCTTGACTTCATAGCCTCTGCCACCTCCTCTGAGTCTCTCAGAAACCTCTCAAAAAAGTATCCTCCAACACCCTCAGAAAACCTCACAAACTCTTTCCCCTTTATGCCCTCTGGACTTCTGCTTTTCAGAGCCTGCAGAAAGTCCAGAAAAAGCCTCCTGTAGAGAAGTATATAGCTGGATGAGAGCACGAGGAGCTGTGAGAGGCTTCTTGAAAAGCTCAGTGCAGAATACAGGTTTATGCGGGAAAGAGCCAGAAGCGTAAGGAGCATTATGTCAAGCGCCCTCAGGGCAAGAAGGGAAAGGTAAGAGTAATGACCAGTCCACAGGGCGTATGGGACGGATATGAAAAGGGTGGTAAGCAGGGCAAGGGATATAGGCTTTACCCTCCTTCTGAGCCTCCTGCGTGAGGCTGAAGGCATGTGGGCAAGAAGGAGAAGGAAAAAGATAAAAAGCAGGTGCCCGGGGGAGCTGAGGGAAGAAACAAAGACAACACCTGCCATATACAGGAATAGAAGCACTTTATCCTTCAAGGTTTCTCCTCCTGAGAAGACCTACAACCGCCTGAGTTATAAGCCCCTCTACCACTGCAACTGGCAGGTGAGAAAGGGTTATGGCTGGAAGGGTTATTCCGAGAGGATAGGGGAAATAGAGGGCTCTGCCTGATGGGTCTGTGAAGAGGTAGGGGTGCACGCCCAGCAGAAGGGCTACAGAGAGGGCAGAAAGGAGGGTGGAGAAAAAGCCCGCAAGGAAGGGGGCATTGCTCTTTTTTGCAAAAAGTCTGTGGACTGCATAAGAGCTGAAGGCCCCCACAAAACCCATGGCAAGGGCGTTCACCGGGTATGTGGTTATGCCCCCATGGCCGAGCAAGACGGCCTGAAGCAGTAAAACCAGACACATGCAGAGGTATGCAGTCCAGGGACCATACAGAAGGGCAAGGGGTGCAACGCCCACTCCGTGCACCGATGTTCCACCGGGAAGGGGAAAGGAGAGGGAGCTCAGGATAAAGGCAAAAGCAGAAAGAAGTGCAAGCCGTGGTATGCTCCTCTCGCTGAGCCTTTCCTTAAACTTTCTGAAGCCATACAGGGCAAGCCCCATTGACACGGCATAGGCTGGCACATAAACCTGTGGTGCAACAAAACCCTCCGGAATGTGCATGGCTAAAAGATGAGGGAAAGGGTGATTATCAGCCTGTATTTTTCCTTTCCTTCCGCACCCTGTTGCTGGCTCTGCTGGTTGAGGTCCTTCCATAGGGGTAGCTTTACACCCGCTCCGAGGGAAGCCCTCCTGTAGTATAGCCTTCCGCCAAAGACCCCGTATACCACATCCCCTCCAGAGTCTTCCACACTGATCCCATTTTCCCTGTCCTTCTGAAGGTGAAGGTAGTTGAGCTCCGTAAGAAGGTCAAGCCTGAGGGACTTCTCCTGGCTTCTGAAAACCCTGTATACGAGCGCCGTGTTTGCCCTGAATTCGTCCCCGAACCTGTATCTGTCTCCCGTGTTGTATCGGTGCTCAAAGAACTTCAGGTAGCTTGCGTCAAAGACAAAGGTAAGCTCGGGTAGGTTGACCATCTGCTTCGTAGCGGTAAATCCTGCGGTTATGGTGGGCTTTCCAAAGCCGGAAGCCATGTCAGGAGCAAACTCGCCCATATATCCCTTCCTGTTGGCATCACCCGTGGGCAGGCTGACGCCTCCGTAGAGGGTAAAATGCCAGTCCATCATGTCCTCAAGGCTCTCCCTCCTAGGTATAAGCCTCAAACCCCCATCGTATTTAAAGCCCAGCACCGCCATTATGGATGGGTCTGCAAAGCCCCTGCTTGTAAAGCTCCTCTCGCCCCCATCTCTGAGCTCTTTCTTTACGTTGTATGGGGCAAAGACATACAGGGAAAGCCAGGACCTCAGACCGTAGCCTATACCCAGCATCCAGAAATCGGACCTGTCCTTCTGGTCTGGAAAGTCAGAAAAGCTGTATTTCCTCCACCTTACGCTGTCCAGCTTCGTGTAGAGTAGCCAGGAGCCCTCTGGCAGTGTGGCGGAGCTTGAACTCTCAAGGGGTGCACCGGGACCCTCGAGACCCACCGCACCAAGGGACGCAACCCCGTGGTGGGCAAGGGAAAAACCTGCAAAGGATAGCAGTGCGATGAAAACTCTTTTCATCTTTTCCACCTCCCAAAAATCAGACTTATGAGACCAAAAATTCCCAGAAGGTATCCAAGTCCTGAAAGAACCCTTTTATAGCTCTCCGCTGGGCTGTGTCTCTGCTCTGGTCTGCCTGCCCTCAGGCTTAGTTCAAGCTCGGCACCGTGCCCGTCCTGAGAGCTTATTTTCAAAAGCCACAGCCCGTCCCTGTCTGGACAGAAAACCACCCTGCCGAGGGCATCGCTCCTGCCCCTCTGAAAGGGGACTCTGTCTCCCTTTCTGTAGACCTCATACTCTTCGTAGGAAAAGGCGGTTCCGTCCTGAAAGTAAAAGCGCACAAGGATGCAGTTGCCCTCGCTCCTAACTTCCTTTAAAAGCTCGTGAGAAAGGGACACAGAAAGCAGGACAAAGAGCAGTAAAAGGCTCATCTTCCCACCTCAAAGAGAAGGTAGAAGGTTCTGAGCGTGTAATCCGCCCTGCCCTTCTGGTCCTTTTCCCTCACAGAAACCCCTATCAACTGCATGCCCTTCTCTCTCACCCTGAGGTTTATCCTCCCGTCATCGCCAGTGGTGCCCACCACCCTGCCGTTGTGGTATACTGGCACGTCTCTGAGAGCCTTCCCCCCGTAGTAGACCGCCACGGTGAACTTCTGACCAGTTCTCAGACTGGAGGGGTCTTCCAGAAGGGTTATTTCCAGACCGTCGGTGAGGGGTGTTTTTGCCAGAATCCTCCCTTCAATTCTCCTGACCGTCTCCACCGAATACCAGCTCTCTATGGGGTTTTTCACCTCTTCTCTTGGCAGGTTCTTTAAACCCTCGGGAGTCTTTGTCCAGTAGCCACTGGAGAGGTTAGCCTGAACCATCTGGCACTTGCCCCTTAGCCTCACTGGATATTCTGAGACGATTTGAGATGGAAGCCTTCTGCCCTCTGAGTCAAAACATTCAAAGCTGTGAACTCTGCTGGGGTCGTATCTCACCTGTGCCTCCTCACCACTACCCGGTCTGAGATGCCCGTAAAGAAGCACATACTCCCCTCCCCTCTTCTCTATCCATAGCTCGTGAGACCAGCAAAGGCTTAGCAAAAGGAAAAGTATCCAGAGCATTCAGAGCTCCTTATTACAATTTTATCAAAAGTAATATTAATGAATTTTCATTCATATTTCAAGATGATTTATATCATATTTCTCCGAGCTCCACCGCATAATCTCATAGGGAATGATATTCACACACCACTGTCAGATAAAAGCACCACTGGAAAGGGTGCGTGCCTTCTTTAACAGTCCTGTGAACCTTCTCAAGATAACTCCCTTAGGTTTCCTGATGGACTTAAACCCAAAGGAGGAGCTAAGAGATGGTCTGAAAATAGAGCTCAAGTTTATGGGTATAGGGCTTATGGAAAGCCTAATCCGAGACGTGGGTCCCTACGGTTTTACAGACTTTGCTCTCAAAAAGCCTGCTCTCATAAAATACTGGGAACACAGACACCTTCTGATTCCAAAGGGCGATTCAACGGTAATAGAAGACCATCTAACGGTAGAAGCCTACCTGCCTGAGCCCTTGATTGGGGCTTTTTTGAGGCTTATGTTTATACACAGATGCAGGACAATAAGAAAACTGCTGGAATAGAGCCCCAGACTTACGCCCTTGCAGGAACACTTCTGCTTCCCCTTGGGGGTATAAGCTGGTTTTTTGTTCTGCCAGGAGGACTCGCCCTGATGTATGGTATGGCCGGACTTCTGGAGAGGGCTTCTCTTGGAGAGCTAAAAAGGACCTTCGGTGTGGGTCTTCTGCTTGCCATACTGGGGGGCATGTGGGCAAGGCATGTGCTTGACAACTATGGCTTTGAGGTCAAAAGGCTTCTTCTGACCGCTCTGATTTCTGGCGTCGGTATCTACATGCAGTCAAGGTGCTACAGTGCTCTGGCAAGGGTAGAGAAAAAAGACCTCCTTGAAATGGGTGGTGTGCTCCTTGTGGTGGGTTCTGCCACCTTCTGGTTTTACCTTGGCTTTTTGCCCCTTACCCTTGGTGTAATTCTTATAGCTTACTCCTTCTGGAGGTGGTAAGATGAAGGAGCTTCTTATAAAAGTGCTTGCCCTTCTTGGAATAGCTCAGGCGGGCGCTCCCCTTCAGGAAGGTCAGCAGGCATACCTATTTAGCCTGAAAAACCACGAGGGAAAGACTGTAAACCTCTCAGACTACAGGGGCAAGTGGGTGGTGCTCTACTTCTACCCTAAGGCGGACACCCCCGGCTGCACCGCTCAAGCAAAGGAATACACAAGGCTCATGCCGGAGTTTGAGAGGCTGAGAGTAAAGGTCTTTGGGGTGAGCACGGATAGCGTGGAGAGCATAAGGAGGTTCAGGGACAAATACAACCTCTCAGTGGAGTTTCTCTCCGACCCCAAAGGTAGCGTGGCAAAAGCCTATGGCGTGACAGTTATAGCGGGCTTCTGCTCTCGTGATACGGTGCTGATAAACCCAGAGCTGAAGGTTGAAAAGATATACAGGGGCGTTGACCCCTCTGCAGACCCACAGAGGGTTTTAGATTATCTAAAAAACAAAGTAAAATAAACTTCTTGAAATTAACAGCTTTTTGATAGCATATTCAGTGTATGCGTGCATCTCTTAAAGTCTCTGGAATGACCTGCGTAAACTGTGCGAGGGCAATAGAGATAAGCCTTAAAAAGCTCAGGGGGGTGGAACATGTTCAGGTGTCCTTTGAACTGGGAAGGGTGGTTGTGGAGTTTAACGAGGAGCTCTTGGGAATTGAGCAGATAAAAAGTGTTATAGAGTCCCTTGGATACAGAGTTGAAGGGGTGACTGGCAGAAGCAGATCTCTGGAACTTTTACTTTTCTGCTGGCTTTCAAGCCTTCTGATAATGGCCCTAATGCTCTGGCATAGTCCCCCAAGTCTTTACCTTCAGGCTTTCCTTTCCGCTGGAGTTCAGGCTCTGGGTGGATACAGCTTCTATAGGGGGGCAATAAGCTCATTGAAGGCAAGGGTGGGAAACATGGACCTTCTTGTCGCCCTTGGTAGTACTTCCGCACTTTTTTACAGCCTCTTGGCTATGATGGGAACTCTTCACGGTGAGCCTTTCTTTGAAACTTCTGCCTTTCTTATAACCTTCGTAAAGACGGGTAAGTTCCTAGAAGAATGGGTAAGGGCGAGGGCTCTAAAGAGTTTGAGAGAGTTATTTGGAATCCAGACAATGAAGGTAAAGGTAATGAGGAAGGATAGGGAAGAAGAAAGGTCACTGCAGGAGGTTTTTGTGGGAGATACGCTTATTCTCAGGACTGGGGAGATGGTGCCTGTGGACTGCAGGGTGCTCGAGGGCTCTCTTGAAGTAGACGAATCTCTTATAACAGGTGAGAGCGTGCCAGTTCTGAAGAGGCAGGACGAAAAGCTCATATCTGGTAGCTTAGTGGTTTCTGGCTATGCAAAGGCAAGGGTTGAAAGGACCTTTGCCAGCAGCTATACAAACCTCCTTGTCAGAATGGTGGAAGAGACCCTCAGCAAAAAACCAAGGATACAGAGGCTTGCAGACAGGTTTTCCCACTATTTTGTTCAGTTTGTGGTTGTGCTGGCAGTTGTAGTTTTCTTACTGTGGTTTTTAAAAACTGGAGACCTTCAGAGGGCTGTAAGCTTTTCTCTGGCAGTGCTCGTGGTCTCCTGTCCCTGTGCCTTTGGCATTGCTGTCCCCCTCGCCCTTACTGTGGGTCTCTTCAGGGCATACAGGCAGGGTGTCCTGATAAAGGACCCATCAGCCCTTGAAAAGCACCCAGACCTTGTAGTCATGGACAAGACGGGAACTCTCACAGAGGGTAAGCCCAGGCTTTTGAATTTCAGGCTGTATAGAGAAGATGCCCTCAGTCTCGCCTGCGGACTTGCACAGGCTTCAAACCATCCGTACTCCCTTGCTCTGAGAGACTACTGCCTCCAGAAGGGCATAACTGCGGTGATAGTCGGCAACTGCAGAGAGGAGGCTGGAGTGGGTGTGCTATGTGAGGATTATCTTCTTGGAAGGTCCGAGGAGGGTGTAGCCCTCTACAGAAACGGCACAAAGCTTGCAGAGTTTTACTTTGAGGACAGCATAAGACCGGAGGCAAAAGAAATCCTCTCCTTTCTGAGGTCAAAGGGCGTTGATGTCTTTATGCTAACAGGTGATAACGAAGAAAAGGCAAGGCTCGTTGCTCAGGAACTCGGGATTGAAAACTTCATGGCTGGTGCAAAGCCAGAGGACAAGCTAAGGGTAGTGGAGAATTTCCAGCAGAAGGGTCTGAAGGTTGCTGTGGTGGGAGATGGCATAAACGATGCGCCTGCCATGGCAAGAGCAGACCTTTCCTTTGCAATAGGCTCAGGAACTGACATGGCAAAGAGAGCAGGCGATGTGGTGCTTCTGAAGGGCATAGAGGGTATAAAGACCTTCTTTGATTATAGAGACAGGACAATAAGAAGAATAAGGCAAAACCTCTTCTGGGCATTTGTGTATAACCTTCTTGGCATACCTATAGCTGGCGGGCTTCTTTACAATGAAGGCGTATACCTCAAGCCTGAGCTTGCGGGGCTTATGATGGCTCTTTCTTCCCTGAGCGTGGTGTTGAATTCTGTGAGGAAATAGTGTATAATAAACAGACTGTGTTGAGGAGGCAGAGATGGCTCTGAGGATAAGAGTATCAAGATACGGAAGAAGGCATCACCCCATATACAGGCTTGTGGTGGCTGACGCGAAGGCTCCCAGAGATGGCAAGGTGGTGGATGTCATAGCCACCTACGACCCTGTAAACAAGAGGCTCATAGAGGTAAAGGAAGAAAAGCTCAAAGAATGGCTCCAGAAGGGAGCAGAAATCACAGACAGGGCAAAAGCCATACTCAAGAACGCAAAAATACTCTGACAGGAGGTAAACCATGAGCCAGCTAAGGGACATAGTTGAGATTACTGCCAAATCCCTCGTGGACAACCCTGAGAGGGTAAACGTTCAGGAGATTGAAGGAGAAAAGACAGTGGTTATTGAGCTCAGGGTTGACAAGAACGACCTGGGTAAGGTAATAGGCAGGGGCGGGCGTATAGCCAGGTCTCTCAGGACCATCCTCTCCTCTATGGGAAGGAAAATAAATAAGAGGGTGGTTCTTGAAATACTGGAGTAGTTTATAATAGACCTCCATGGGAAGGACCATAAAGATGGCAGAGTCCCCCATGGAGGGACATCCAGACAAGCTGGCAGACCTCATAGCGGATGCCCTTCTTGATGAGTTCATAAGAAAAGACCCCTACAGCAGAGTATCCCTTGAAATACTCCTCCTTTCTGGCATGACCTTTGTGGCCGGACATGTTTCCACGGAGAGCTATGTGGACATACCCGGTGTGGTCAGAAAAACCGTAAAAGAGGTGGGATATAACAGACCTGAGCATGGCTTTGATGCAGATTCCTCTGCGGTCATAACCTCCATAGAAGAACAGAGCCCTGAGATAGTCCTTGGAATATCCTCAGAGGGTGCAGGGGACACGGCCACAGTGGTGGGCTATGCCTGCAGTGAGACAGATAACCTGATGCCAGTGCCTATAAGCCTTGCTCACAGCCTTTCTCAGCGTATATCGGATTTGAGAAAGTCAGGCAAAGCCCCTTTTCTGAGACCTGACGGTAAAGTTCTCATTACTGTGCTTTAC
This sequence comes from Pampinifervens navoyensis, assembly GCF_046159715.1. Classification (NCBI taxonomy): domain Bacteria; kingdom Pseudomonadati; phylum Aquificota; class Aquificia; order Aquificales; family Aquificaceae; genus Pampinifervens; species Pampinifervens navoyensis. The sequence continues at coordinate 76,179 of NZ_JBJXCT010000001.1, read as the reverse complement.
GAGGATAATAAGCCCCTTTTTGTCAAGGACATCATAGTCTTCTGTCAGCATGACCCTGAGACCCAGCTTGAAAAGTTGAGGGACTTTATGGTGGAAGAGGCAATAAAGAAGGTGGTGCCCCAGAACCTGATAAGCAGAGACACACGCATGCTTGTGAACCCCTCCGGAAGGTTTGTGCTGGGAGGTCCCGCGGCAGATGCAGGGCAGACGGGAAGAAAGATAGTCTCTGACGCCTACGGAGATGTGGCATACTCTGGAGGAAGTGCCTTCTCGGGCAAAGACCCCACCAAAACGGACAGAACCGCCTCCTACATGGCACGTATGATGGCAAAGCATGTGGTGGCAAGCGGTCTTGCAGACAGGTGCATGGTGCAGATGGCTTACGCCTTTGGCATGAGCGAGGTAATAGCCTTTGATATAGAGACTTACGGAACGGAAAAGGTAGACAGAGAAAGGATAAGGGAAAGGCTCCTTGAAGTTTTCCCCACAAGCCCCAAAAGGATGATAGACTTTCTTGACCTGAGAAAGCCCATATACAGGCAGACCGCCTGCTACGGACACTTTGGAAAGGAAAACCTTCCCTGGGAGAGGCTCACGAGGCTGGAAGAGTTTTCAGAGCTCAAGTAGCCTGTCAAGGTAGACCGCCCCGCCCACCGCACACAGGTCCCTCCCCAGAGTGCTGTAAAGACCATCATACCTTCCACCCCCCGCCACCGGGTAGCCCAGAGAAGGATGGAAGAACTCAAAGACTATACCCGTGTAATAGCTCTGAGGTCGTAGCTCTGAGAGGTCAAAGAGCACTTCCAGCCCTCTTAGCCTGCTGTATACCTCCAGAAGCCTGTCGCACTCTGAGGAAAACTCAGGATGTTTTCTTCTGAAGTCCTCCAGCACCTCAGGCCCACCCTGTGTAAGAAGTAGCTCTCTGAGCTCTTCCGCCTCAGATAGCTCGCTAAAGTTTTTCTCAAGAAGGGCCTTTCTGTGTCTTTCACCATGCTTTCTGAGAAGCCCCTCCGCAATGGCCACGTGTCCAAGGCTCACCTGAAGCCCAGATAGTCCGCAGGCTTTCAGGTAGTCTCCAATCTTCTGAATTACATCCACCTCCGCATCAGAGGAAGGTTCACCCAGCACCTCAATGCCCACCTGAAAGCTCTCCAGCTCAGAGCCGGTGGAGAAGGTGTTTCCAAAGTAGAAAACTTTCAGGGGAAGCTCAAGCTCTCTTTGGAGGCTCAGAAACCTCGCAAGGCTCACCGTCCAGTCCTTTCTGAGGCACAGAAGGCTTCCATCCTGAAGACTTCCCACCACAAAAGCCCCTTCTCCATAAAGACCAGGGCTGTATACTTCCAAGGATGGGAGCATTATGAAGCTGTATTCTGGAAAGGTTTCACAGGCTCTGAGAAAAAAGGTCTTGAGCCTTTTTGACTCTTCAAAGTTGAAAAAGCGTTCCTGCGGTGGAAACCTCACGGAGAGTTATTATAACGAAGAAAAGGCTCTGGTCTTGAGAAGAACCTCTTCCCACTCCCTCTCTTGCTCTGAGTCCCATACTATGCCCGCACCCGCATAGTAGGACAGTCTCTCACCAGAGCCAACCGCAGTCCTTATGAGAACGCTAAGGGTAAAATCCTCTCCCATCACAAGACCCCCCGCACCGCAGTAGTAGTCTCTGCTGTGAGGCTCAAGCTGGTTTATGACCTCCACCGCCTTTTTCTTGGGTGCACCTACCACGGAGGCAGGTGGAAAGGTTTCATACAGTATCTCTGGCAGGCTCCTTCTTGTTCTTGCCCTCACGGTGGAGTACATCTGAAAAAGGGTTCTGAACTCCTCAACCCTGAAGAGCTCGGACACCTCCACGCTTCCCGGCATGGCAATCCTTGAAAGGTCGTTCCTGACCATATCCGTTATCATAAGGTTCTCAGCCCTGTCCTTCTCGCTACCGAGCAACTCCTCCCTCCTTTCTGCGGTGCCCTTTATAGGCCTGCTCTCAATGATCTCTCCCTTCTTTTTTAGAAAGAGTTCCATAGAGCCGCTCATAAGGTAAAAGTCCTCAAGCTCAAGAAAAAAGGCGTAGGGCACGGGTTGATTTCTGTAGTATTGGAGAAAAAGGTCAAGGGGGCTTCCCTCCAGAAGGAAGTCAAACCTGCAGGTAAGGTTAAGCTGGTATACCACACCGTCCGCTATGAAATCCTTTGTTCTTCTTACCGCATGCATGTAGCCCTCAGGGCTGAAAGAAGAGGAGGCTTTCGTGAGTCTTACCTGTTCGGGCTCTCTGGAAAGAGGATAAAATCCCTCAAGCTCAAGGTAGATGACTGCCGGAAGCCCAGAGGCTTTTACCGGCACGCGTAGCGTCTGCGAGCTAAGGGCGTAAGAAAGCACCACAAAACCAGAAGACGAACCAGATAGCTCCTCATGGGAGTGGAGGAAACGGACTCTCTTTATCTTAGCCTCATATATCCCCTCCCTGCCGAGCCATCCTCCAGAGAGCACAAGACGCATTCACAGAAGCCTTCTCTACTCCTCCACCATCTGCCAGTCAAGGTCAACAAGAAGAATCCTCTTGAGGTTCTTTGCCTGAACATTCCTTATCTCATCTATCATAGCCCTTGCGGAGACATCCTTGGGAAGCTTTCCTACACCTGTTCCCATGCCAGGCATGGCAATACTTTTAAAGCCCATGTTATCTGCGAGTTCAAGGGCTGCCCTGACAGCCTTTCTGACCTTTTCCTCAGTAGTTTCCATTGCAGGTTCCTCCATGGTAGGCGCATGTATCACACCTTTAAATTTTAACCTTCCAGCGGATGTAAACACCGCAGATCCCACACTTATGGGCGCTTTCAGAATGGCTTCCTTTTCTATAATACTACCGCCTGCTTTTTTTATAATACCTGCCACACCACCACCCATATAGCCCAGAGAGTTAGAAGGGTTCACAATAGCATCAGCCTCAATCTCAAGTAGGCTTCCCTGAAGCACCTCTATCTGTAGCATACTTTTATTTTAACTCCCTTACCGCCCTTGCTATATGCTCGCGAGTTATGATACCTAAGAGCCTGCCTTCTTCAACAACAGGAAGGTGTCCTATACCCTTTGTGAGCATAAGCCTTAGGGCATCCGCTAAGTTATCCTCCAGCTTTACTGTTATAACATCAACACTCATAAGGTCCCTAACAGTTTCTCCCTCTTTACTTAGGTCGCTCTTTGTAAGGATTCCAACAACCCTACCCCCTCTAAAACCACTAGACCACTTATTAGATGCTCTCCCATTAGCCTTTTAGCCTCTTCTATAGGCTGGTGGGCTTGCAGGGTTATAGCTTCCTCCATATAGTCCTTCACCTTGAGCCTTTCAAGGTTCAAAATCCCCCATTCTTCTCTGTATGCTAAGGAATCAAGCCTTGTATTAACTTGACTTGGAAAGGGGTGCTTTTGCGGCAGCTCCAAAGAAGGCTACCATTCCTACCACGGTAAAGGAGGGCACGTGGAGGTCAAGCCCAAGGTGTTTATTCAAAAGCAAGCTATAGAAAGCTCCCAAGAGACCACCCATCATAACAGAAGGTCCAAAGATACCGCCAGACATACCAGAACCAAGAGTAAAGGAAACACCTAAGGCAACTCCAACAGCTCCAGTAAGTATAAGTAAGGGGTCTATAAGCTTTAAATCAAGTATAAGCTGCAGATATCCATACCCATTTCCTATGGCAAAGGGTGAAAGTATTCCCACAATGCCTGCCATAAATCCGCCGATAACAGGCTTTAAATAGTGCTTTATCTTTAATTCTTCAAAAAGAGCTTTTACCCTGAAGAATAGTAAAATAAAGAGCCTCACAAAGATGGCACAGAACAAACCGAAGAAAAAGTAGGCAAAGAGTGCAGAAGCCTTTAGATTTACACCCTCCGGAATATGCACCGAAAATATTGGCTCAAAGCCAAGGAAAAAACCCACCGTTATATAGGAGCTTATACAAGCCAAAAAGGCCGGTATCAAGTTCTCTATGTCAAAGTCCTTTTTAAAAAACACCTCCGCGCTTATTAAGGCACCAGCCAGAGGAGCTTTGAATATGGCAGAAATACCGGCTCCGAGCCCTACCCCCAGCATAACTCTTCCTTCTTCCTTGGGAAGCTGTAAAAGGCTTGACAGGGTAGAACCTATACCTGCACCTATCAGAGCTATGGGTCCCTCCCTTCCGGAGGTGCCACCCATGCCTATGGTGAAAGAAGAGGTTATCAACTTGACCACGGAGGACAAAAAGGAGAGCCTTTTTTCTTCATGGTAGGCTTTTATTGCCGAGTCGGTGCCTACGCCCGCAGATTCCGGAGATAAAAAGGTTGTTAAAATTCCGGAAATCAGTCCAGCAAGAGCGGTAAGAAGGGGCAGGAGGTAAAAACGTTCAGGATAAAAGGTAAAGGCTTCTCTGTAGCCTTCTCCGGCAGGTTTAGGAGGGTAGTAGTGAGCAATGAGGTTCAAAGTGTAGCTTTCCACTAAATCTATTGCATACACAAAGATTACCGCCACAAAACCACAGAGGACGCCCAACAATACATACATAAGGTGTTTTTTGAAGGTTTTATTTAAGACCTTTTCAAACATAGGCTCCTTATGAGTGCTACGTAGTCTTTAAGATGTCTTATTATCAGAAAGCGATGCTTTACTCTTTCTTTTGCGTAAAGGCCCATTTTTATTCTTAGCTCTTTGTCCGCAAGTAGCTGTCTTGCCCTATAGGCGGCTCCTTCAACGGTGCTCACCAGAAACCCGGTCAAACCATCTACGATTTGCCTTCTTATACCGCCCACATTACCGCCTATGACGGGCTTTTCCTTCCACATAGCTTCCGAAACTACAAGCCCAAAACCCTCTCTTATGGACTTTTGAAATACCACAGTGGCAGACCTCTGAAGAGCGTTTATCTCCAAGTGGCTGTTGGGTGGCAAATTTAGAACAAAGACATCTTTCTCTCCAGCGGTAAGGTTTATAAGCTCTGTGTATACCTCCTGTCCTTCCGGGTCATCGCCGGCGTAAGAGCCGGCAAATATTAGCTGGCAGTCATACCTTTCCTTTACCATTCTGTAAGCCTTATATACACCAAAGGGGTCTTTTAGCCTGTCAAAGCGAGAAACCTGCAGGAGTATAGGCCTTTCCGGGTCTATGCCGTATTTGGTAAGGGTATTTATTCTGAAATCTTCCTCAATTTCCGCATTCTTAGGATGTAGAGGGTCTATAGAGGGTGGTATGATGTAGGAAGGGATGCTGAGCTTCTCGTAGACAAACTCCGGTATATGGAAAATGGCAACATCGTAAGCATTCACAAAGAGCTCTATAAAGTCCCAGGCTTTAGGGTCCGGGGTGGAGGTATCTATGTGGCATCTCCAGACCCATTTTTGATGCTTCTCTTTGTTTATAACCATGCCCATAGGCTGTGGGTCGTGCACAAACACCACATCGTAATCCTGCGTCCTTATCCTTTCCAGGTTTGTGTAGGTAGTCTTCAAATACAGGGCTACTTCAGAGCTTTCTATGGTGCCAGAGCCCGGCAGATGGAGCATGTTGTGTAGCTTTTTTGTAAACCTGAAGAATTCTTCCGGACCTATAAAAACTTCCCAGTGGGTTTGAATGCCTAAGGCTTGCATAAGGGGCACTAAGCGCGAAAGTATCTCCGCAACACCACCGCCTTCTCTTGTGGTGTTTATATGAAGCACTTTAAGACCCTTTAAATCTTCGGCTATTTTCTGCAGTTCTTCAATAGCTTCACCGTTTGTATATTTTGCGTAATCCTCAAGTCTTATCATCTTTTAGAATCTCCAGTATAAGACTTTTCACCTCATACAGGTTAAGCGCGTATAAATCTAAAGCTTCTATGAGCTCCGCCTTCTTCGGATAGCCCATACTCATGAGCCATTGGGAGTAGTCGTTTATCACCCTTTTATTGTCAATCTTTGAGGTTATAAGGTGGTGAAAAAGAGAATATATGCTGGATTTTTCTATGCCTTTTATGAGTTCTTCCAGGCTGGTGGCATGCTCTCCCATGTCAATTACCTCTCTGTATATATCCATAAAATAAAAGGGGCTTGCCTGTCTTTTGGCGCAGTCCTCTTTGTGTTCTGAAAGTATTTCTATCAGCCTTTCCCTGAGGGCTTCCAGGTCATGATAACGGGTTGGGTCTATGGAGCTTATTTTTTCCGCCAGAGCATCGCAGCCTATGTGTTGAAACCAGTAAGCAAAACTGTTGGTGTACATGGTTGGCAGGTTATGATAGTTAAAAAGGTTTATGTACAGGTGGTAGAGGAGGCTACCGTTTGGCACACTGAGAAGAGCCTCATAAAACTCCTGAAGGCTTTCTGCTTTAACTCCCGTGTAGAGAGGCACCCATATCTCCGTTTTAAAGTAAAATACATCAGTCATCGCTCATCAGGTATTTTAATAAATTCAGAGCTTCCTGCTGGGAAGTTACATGATACCTTGCAAAGGATGAGCCTGTGCCCACTTTGATGCTTACTGCATTGGAAGGTAATACTTTAAACATGTTTTCATCCGTTACGTCATCGCCTATAGCTAGCACAAAATCGTAATCCTCTTCTTGCAAGAAGGACAGAGCTACCGTGCCTTTGTTTATACCGGACTTTCTTACTTCCACCACCTTATTACCTAAGAGAAGGGACATGTCCGTGTTTGACAGGAGGGCTGTAAGCTCATCCACTAAGCTGGATACTAAAATAGAAGCCATCTCCTGGTCTGCATTCCTGTAATGAAAGGCTAAGGTAGAGTTCTTTTCTTCCAGAAAGGACTGGGGCAGTCTATCCACATACACCTCCATTATTGTCTTTACCCTTTCTCTCAGCTCATTGTCCATACTACAAGTGGCTTCCCAATCGCTTCCCTGTCTTCTGACCCAGCATCCGTGTTCGGCTACAATGACTATAGGCAGGTCTCCGAACCAGTTTTCAAGCTCTTCCTTTCTCCTGCCGGATATCAAAACCACCCTTGTGTTTTCTACACCGCTTAGCCTTCTTAACAGTTCTTTTACCTCTTGGGTAGGCACTGCAAAACTGGGGCGTTTAGCTATGGGCACAAGCGTGCCGTCATAATCTATAAAGAGGATCTTTTTCTTTGCGCCTTTATACATGTCCTTTAACTTCTTCAGGAGTCTGCTGTTTAGCTCCCTTGTTTTTAGCATATTCCTCTTGGAGACGGCTCCTTTAAGACTTTCTATAAAATCCATGCCCCATTTTAGCACATCGTATCTTCTTAGTCTTTCCTGCATTATGCGAAGCCTGTTTTCTTGCTCCTCTTCTGGCATCTCAAGGGCGTTTTCTATAGCTTTTGAAAGCTCCTCTACAGAGTTTGGATTCACCAGAAGGGCTTCACCGAGTTCCTTACCACTTCCTGCAAATTCAGAAAGCACTAAAACGCCCCTCAAATCCCTTCTTGAGGCAACAAACTCCTTAGCCACCAAGTTCATGCCGTCTTTTATGGGGGTTACTAAAATAACATCACAAGCTCTGTAGTAGGCTATAAGCTCTTCGGTGGGCAAAGATTTGTAGTGGTATAGTATGGGTACCCATTCTATGTGTCCAAAAGCGCCGTTTATCTGCGCTACCTTTTCCTCTATCTGTCTTTTCATCCTTTGGTAGTGCTCTACCCCTTCCCTTGAAGGCACAAGGTTTAGTATCATCACCACCCTTCCGTGCCAGTCTTTTCTTCTGTTTAAAAAATCTTCAAAGGCAAGCAGTCTATTGTATATTCCTTTCGTGTAGTCCAGTCTATCCACTGAAAAGACTATGCGTTTGTTGCCTAAGGTTTCCCTTATAGCCTTTACCTTTTCCTCATCCCCTTTAAACTCGTTAAAGAGTTGAAAGTCAATACCCATAGGGAAGGTACCCACTTTTACAACTCTGTCCTTATAAATGAGTTCCCCCATAGTATGTTCAATGCCTAAGACGTTCATTAGACTGCGGAGGAAGTTGGTGGTGTATTCGTAGGTGTGAAAGCCTATCAGGTCTGCACCCAAAAGACCCTCCAATACTTCCCTCCTCCACGGAAGTTGGGCGAATATCTCCGGCGGTGGAAAAGGAATATGAAGGAAAAAGCCTATGTTTGCATAAGGCATAGCCTTTCTCACGAGGGCAGGCAGTAGCATAAGATGGTAGTCGTGTATCCAGAGGAAAGTATCCGAGTCTAACTGGGTATGTTCAAGAAGCGTCTTTAAGAATAGCCTGTTTACCTCTAAGTAGCTTTCCCAGGCATTTCTTTCATAGGATGATAGGGTGGGCATGCTATGAAAGAGGGGCCAGAGGGTTTTGTTGCAAAAACCGTTATAAAATCTATCCATAAGCCTTTCAGGTATATACACGGGAAGCACATTATACTTTTCTCGTGGCATATTCCTTATTTTCTCTATGCTGCTTTTACTCAAACTAGAACCTGCCCATCCCACCCATAGCCAGTTTCCTACAGAAGCCCTCTTTAAAAAGGTATGCACCCCAGAAGCTAAACCACCCGGACTTTTTTGAAGTTCTAAGGGTTCAACGCTTTTAACAATATAAGGGAGTCTGTTTGCTACTATTACTAATTTCATAACTTATACAAGCGTCCCCGGGCGGAGTCGAACCGCCGACCTCGAGATTAGGAATCTCGCGCTCTATCCTTCTGAGCTACGGGGACTCAGATATTATTTTAACACCTTTCCCGTCTTATGGTAAAAAATGTAAAGGTCAAGCTCTGCCTGAGACATGCCAAGTATCTTGCATATCTCCTCCAGCCTTTTTTCTGCCTCAAGGTAAACCTTTCTCGTCATAGTTCTGTAGTCGGGAATGAGGGACTTTTCCTTCAGATACCTGAATATGTGCCTGTCCACTATGGCCACATCCTCAAAGCCTATGTTTCTCAGAAAGTGGGATGCCTCTTTGAGACCGAAGCCCTCCACTTTATACTTGGAGCATGTGTCGCTGAGAAGCTCCCTCACAGTCTTTCCATCACAGGCATCAACTATGACCTCCATAACCCTCTCAAACCTTTCCCTTGCCCTGACTATCCTTTCAGCCCTCTGACGGGCAAAGCGATGACCCGCAGAGGCTATTAACTTCTCCAGCTCTTCAAGGCTGAGCTCTCTGAAACCCTCTGTGCCTATGGTGCTCTGCAGCTTTATTCCAATAAGAGCAGAGGAATTGGCGGTCAGAAGGCAAAAGCACAGCTCAGAAAATATATCTGCGCCGTATACATAGTCCGCAAAGGGTCTGAAGTCAAAGGTGGTTTTTCCCGTCTTTCCAAGCTCTCTGAATTCAGAGAGCCTCCTGTCCACATAGGTCTTTATCTTATCTCTGAGTGCCACAAGCTCCTCAAACACCGCAGACCTCCCTTATGAGCTCCCTTGCACCCTCCAGAGTGCTACTGTTTACCGTTCCCATCAGCCTTGCTATTTCCTCAAGTCTTTCCTTTTCTGAAAGTTCCACCACCCTTATCAAGGGTATGTCTCCGATAAGTTCTCTTCTTGTGGTAAGGTGTTTTTCTGCGGCGCTGGCTATGGCTGGTGAGTGGGTTATAACAATTAGCTGTGTCTTTGTTGAAAGCTCCCTGAGAAGCTTTGCAAGCTTTATAGAGGTTCTTCCGCTTACGCCTGCGTCCACCTCATCCAGCACATAGGTCTGGGCAGGTGGTGATAGCATAAAGAGAGCCAGAGAAAGCCTTGATATTTCACCTCCCGAGGCCACATCAGATATATCCATTTCATTCCTGCCGTAAGAAGAAAAGAGAAACTTCGGCTGTTCTCTGCCGTATCTACCCGGCTTCTCCTCAAAAGAAACCTTAAAACTTGCACCTTCAAGCCCCATGCTCCTGAGATATTCAATAACCCGGGTTTCAAAGCCCTCCCTTGCCAGAAGCCTCCTTTTGCTCAGCTCCTCGTAGAGCATGTGGAGCTCTTCTCTCCTCATTGCCAGCTCCCTTTCAATATCCTCTGGATTTTCTTCCTCTTGAAGTTTGAGCAATTCTTCCTTAAGAAGAAGCATGTGCCTGTATATTTCCCCGTAGTCCATCCTGTATCTCCTCTCAAGCCTCTGAATTCTGTAGACTTTCTCATTGAGGCCGTCAAGCTCCTCCTGACTGTAGGATATGAACCTTCCTCTCAGGCCTCTTTCAAGCTCTGTCAGGCTGTCTTCAAAAACCTCAGGCACATGAGAATCCTGTTTCCAGCCTCCAAGGGAGGTCAGGTCTTTCAGGGCTTTTCGGAGAAGCTTGAGACCTTCCATGCATGTTTCAAGTCCAGAGAGAGCCTGGAGGATAAGGCTGTTTATCCTCTCTGCCAGATTTATCTCCTCAAGCCTTTTCTTTACCTGCAGGTATTCCTCGGGCGTCAGCCCCACCTCTTCAATATCCCTTATTTCCTCAGATATAAGCCTCTTTCTCACCTCCATCTCAATCCTTCGCTGGTTTGAGTTTTTGAGTCTCTCCTCAAGCTCCACCACTCGCTGGTATGCCTTTTCTACCAGTTTTCTGAGCTCCATACAACCTGCAAAGCTATCATACACATCCCTCTGAAAGTCAGCCCTGAGGATTTTTGTCCTGTCGTTCTGTCCCTGAAGGAGGAGGGTTGAGGAAAGAACTTCCTCCACCACCCTTTTTGTGCTCCCCCTGCCGTTGAGATAATACCTGCTCCTACCCTTTATGAGCTCTCTTCTCACTATGAGTGGCTCATCCTCAAGCAGAAACTCAGCCTCAACGCAGGTGCCCTCAGGATAATCACCATCCTGCCCCAGAAGGAAAGAGAGGGATGCTACTGTAAGGGACTTTCCCATGCCCGTTTCACCTGTTATTACATTAAGCCCTTTTTCAAAGTATACCTCTTCACCCTTTATGAAGAAAAAGCTCTCAAGGCTCAGTCTTGTGAGCATGATTAATTTAAAATTTATCCCAGAGATTTTCTGAGGCTTTTTTCCAACATTTCAAGCATGTAGGCGAACTTTCTGTCCTGCTGTTTTTTCTCCTCCAATTTCCTTATTGAATAGAGGGCGGATGTGTGGTCTGGCTTTCCAAAGAGCCTTGCTATCTCTGAATAAGACATGTGAAGGAGAGTCTTGCAGAAATACATAGCGGTTTGTCTCGCCTTTATAACCTTCCTTTCCTTTGTTTCCCTCCTCAGGTCTTCTGGCTTCAGGTTGAAATACTTTGCCACATGTCTTATGAGTTCTTCCTCCCTGCTCCTGGTCTGTCCCGATGGTTTTTCCCTTATACCGGTTAGTTTAAGGGTTTTTATAAAACCTTCTATTTCCCTGACACTGTAGCCGGTGTTTTCCATAACGTAGTCCACATGCTTCCTGTCGGTGGGTAGCCCATACAGCAGTAGCTTGTGTCTGACAATAGAGAGCTTTGTTTCATCGTCAAGACCTATCTCAAGAATCAGACCACTGGCAAACCTGCTGAGAAGCCTTTCAGAAACATCCCTTATGTCCTTGGGGTGCCTGTCGCTCACCAGCACTATCTGCTTTTCCGCCATCTGAAGAATCTCAAAAACCCTAAAGAGCTCCACCTGAGTTCTCTCCTTTCCAGAAAGAAACTGCACATCATCCAACAGAAGAAGGTCCACACCCGAATAGGCTTTTCTAAAAGCTTCTATCTTTCCCTCCTTCAGGCTTTTTATCATCTCATCGGAAAACTCGGTTGCCTGCCTGTAAACAACCCTAAAGTGGGAGGACTTTGCTCTATTGCCAACAGCATGCAGAAGGTGGGTTTTCCCGAGGCCCACACCCCCATATATGAAAAGAGGACTGTAAATGCCCGGGCTAGCAGATACTTCAAGGCAGACTCTGTGGGCAAGCTGGTTTGACCTTCCCACCACAAAGTTATCAAAGCTATACCTTGGCGAGAGTCCGTCACCAAGGGTTGTCTCTGCCTTTTTCTCCTCTTCCTGAGACCTTACCAGTATCTCCTTTCCATAGTCGGAAAGCCTTGCCCTTATGTATTCAAGCACCCACTTTTTGTATTCTAGGGTGGGAGTGATTATGAGCACCCTGCTTGGGGTTTCCTCAATTCTGAACTGCCTGAAGAGCCCCACCGCAAACCTGTCTCTGTTTTCTACAAACAGCAAAAAATCCCTCATGGCTCATAGTTGCCGCTTATACCCGTAAGGCTTTTTTTGTTGCCCCTCAACTGATGGTTAAAATCATAATGCCTGAAACACAGCATCCTCAAGCGAGGAAAAGCTTATGTGGTAAACCTCTGGAATGGATGAGCCTAAATCTGGGATAGTCTGAAGCTATTTAAATAAACCTGAAAACTCTGTGGGACCAAGTCTTGGTATGCGAAGAATCTGAAGGTTTTCCTCCAGATGTTCTAGCCTGCTCATTCCCACAAGTGCTGTTCCCACACCCGGTGTGCTCAACACAAACTGCAGGCTTGCATGCACATCTCTGTCTACTCTTAGCTTTTCTTTCAGCTCCTGTGGCACTCTTCCTACAACCCTTCCCTGATATATGCTGGCGCTGGTGTAGGTGTATATGCCCAGCCTCTCACAGGCTTCAAGAGTTGAAAGCCTCTCACCCGCAACTTCCTGATTTTTTAGCGTATAGGCTTCGGGCATGCCAAGGTTGTAGGGAAGCTGAATGAACCGGAAGTGATGGTCCTCTCCCCCTATTTCCTGAGCAAGGCTCAGGAGTTCTGCAAGGTTCAGATACTGCCTGCTTGAAGAAGATACTCTGAAGCCTCCCCAGGTGGCAAGGCCGTAATATTTCACCCTTCCTCTCCTCACCTCAGACTCAAGGTATTCAAAGCACTCTTTTATCTTCTTGTTGAACAGGCTTTTTTCAAAGAAGTTCAGCTGCTCTTCCGGGTTGTGAAGGAAGTATATATCCACATATTGAGTTCCCATGTTCTGCAGGCTTTTGTCAAGGCACCATTCAATAAAGCCAGCAGAAAGATAGTGCCCCTGGGGCGTCATCTCCTCCAGCTTTACGATGCCTGAGTTTACAAAGTTTTCGTAAAAGTAATCCCTTGGGTCTACGCCCGAGTCCGCATCGTAGGGAATGTATCCACCCTTTGTGGAGAGGATGACCTGCTCTCTGGGAACCTCTTTTAGAACCTCACCTATATCCCTCTCGCTCTTCATATACCTGTAGACTATGGCGGTATCCACCACGTTTATGCCAGCCTGCAGGGCTCTCTTTATCACCTCCCTGTATCCCTGAGAAGTTTTCTGGTCAAGCTCTCCAAGGTATGTGCCAACACCAAGCTCAGAAAGCCGTAAATTTAAAAAGGTTTTCATGATTGCCTCCTCTAAAAACTCAGAAAGTCAAAGCCGCCCGTCTGCCTCTGAAGAAGCCCGAGCTCCACAAGCAGATTTTCCTCTTCCCTTATCAGCCCCTCCGGCATGAGCCTTTTGGGACAGGCGTAAGAGCAGTTCATGCAGTGAGTGCATAGGTCAGGTCTCAGGTTGTATATGCCTATGTTCGTTGCTTGCCTGTTCACATTCCTCGGGTCATGAAGGTGCTTGTAAACTCTTGTAAGGGCGGAAGGACCGCCAAAGAGCTCCGTGCTGGTAAGCACCGGACATACGCTATCGCAGATACCGCAGAGTATACACTCCCAGCTCTTTGAGGTTTTGAGGTTGGTTCCCTCCTGCAGTATCATGTTCTCCTGTTGCGGATACAGCCATGTCTTAAAACTCCTGAGCTTTGAGTGCATTCCTTCGTGGTCCACCACCAGGTCTCTTATTACAGGAAAGTAGTCAAGGGGCTCAATGAGGAGCTCCTCTTCCTTTCCCGATATCCAGGTGGAACAGGCGAGGGCTGGTTTTCCGTTGAGCTTTACCGCACATGTTCCACATATGCCTGCTCTGCACATGCTCCTGAAGGTAAGGCTCGGATCCTCACTTTCCTTTATCGTGAAAAGAAGCTCAAGAAGGGTCATGTCCTGAGAGGGGTCTATCTCAAACTCCTCAGCACCTTGAGGATATCTCCTTATTTTCACCTTCACCTCTAATACCTCTTTATCTCAATCTGATACTTTCTTATCCTGTAGTCAAGTTGACGCAGTGTGTAGCCCAGTAGCCTGGCAGCTCTTGATTTCACATATCCAGCCTTTTCAAGAGCCTTTATTATCTCTTCCCTTTCCGTGCTCTGTATGACCTGGGGCATGTTTCTCGGACCATTATCGTAGAGCCTTGCAAAGAAGTAGGGTGGAAGGTCCACATCCCTTATGAGTCCATCCCTGAGTATAACAAGACGCTCAATGGCATTTTCCAGTTCCCTCACATTTCCATACCATGGATACTCCATGAAAACCTCAATAACTCTGGGGTCAAGGCGGACTTTTTTACCATACCTCTGGTTGAATATTTCCAGAAAGTGGTCCACCAGTATGGGTATGTCCTCCTTTCTCTCCCTCAGGGGTGGTATGTGCACGGGAAGAACATTTAGCCTGTAGTAAAGGTCTTCTCTAAAGTGTCCCTGAGAGACCAGCTCAGGAAGGTTTTTGTTGGTAGCAGATATGATGCGCACATCCACCTTTATGGTCTTTTCACTGCCAAGCCTTTCTATCTCCTTATCCTGAATTACTCTCAGTATCTTGGGCTGAAGGGCAAGGGGCATGTCTCCTATCTCGTCAAGAAACACAGTCCCACCGCTTGCAAGCTCAAACTTTCCCTTCTTTGATGTGTAGGCTCCTGTAAAGGAGCCCTTCTCATATCCAAAGAGCTCTGCCTCAAGCAGGGTTTCCGGTATGGCGCTGCAGTTAATGGTGATGAAGGGCTTTTCCTTCCGTTTGCTCATAAAGTGTATTGCCTTTGCCACAAGGCTTTTGCCCGTCCCGCTCTCTCCTGTTATAAGCACGTTCACATCGGTGCGGGCAACTCTCTCCACAAGGTCAAGCAGGTTTCTTATTATGGGGCTTTTGCCCACTATGCCTTCTACGCTGTATCTCTCGCTGAGAGCCTTTGTGAGAAGCCTCTTTTCTTCTTCCCACTCCTCTCTCTCCTGACTTATTCTCTCATCAAGCTTGTAGAGCATGCCAATCATGGTGCCCATTATCATAAGCAGTTCCACTCCCCTTTCTACGCTCTCCTCCTCAAAGTTTTTGAAAGCTGCAAGAACGCCTATTATCTCACCGCCTACCCTTATGGGAACTGCCACAAAGCCCTCACCAGGCTCAAGCCTTTCTCTCAGACCCGTCTTGTTAAGATAGGCGTTTATCTTTGTATCGGAAAGGAACACAGGCACGCCGTCCTTGTAAACCTTTCCCACAATGCCCTCACCTTTCCTGAAAATACCCCTTTCTGCTTCCTCCTCCGTGAGCCCAAAGGCTTTGACTATCTTGAGGGCTTTCATGTCCTGCCTGTAAAGAGCCACATAACTATGACGCACATCCCAGAAGGAGTAGAGGACCTTGAGCACTTCCTCAAGGCTCTTTGTAAACTCAAGGCCCCTGCTCAATATTTTGGCAACCTCATTGACTATGGTAAGCTCCCTGAGGTTAAGGCTCTTTTCCATCAATGCTCTTCTTTCACCTTGTAGTAAAAGATAAGCACCCCAACCACTATGGCAATGGCTACACCAAACAGGAGCGTCTCAAGAGGCTCTTTCCACTTGACCACGTTCTTGGTGAAGGTGATAGCCAGTATGAGTATAATAACGCTTGCCAGCTTGGCCTTTAGCTGGTCTATGCTCTCAATCTTGAGCCAGTCGGGCACGTTGAGCTTTCCCACAAAAAGCTCATATAGACCCACCGCAAAGATGTAAAGTATGACAGAAAGCAGGTGTATGTCCATGACCGCTATGAACTTGGTGGAGAGTATTGCGGTATCAAGATACTCCGGGTCTGTAAAGACCTTGTAGAGGGTCTCAAGGGAGAGGTAAACTCCGTAAAATCCAAGAAACACCGCACTTATGAAAAGACTAAGGGCTGGTAGAACTGCTATAGCCTTTCCCTTCTCCACAAAGGCCCTTACAAGTCGCTCCATCACTCCACCTCTGAGTTTATTACTATTCTTACTCCCTTCGTTCCCACCTTTGCGGTGGTTGAGCCCACAAGGTCTCCCTTTTTAGGCTCTGCAGTCTCTGACTTGCTCAGCCTTGCAGTTACTATAACATCACCCTCCATAAGCCTGTCGTGGCTCAGTTTGTGCTTTCCTGTTATTTTAAAGTGGTATGGAAAGTGGGGGTTTTTAACCCTCAGCACCGCAAGTGGCATGGGGTTCTGGAGGTCTCTGACGGAGATGATAAGAAACCTCTCTCCCTGAGGGGCCTTATTCTTCAGGCTATCTTCAATAAGAACCTGTCCTTCAATAAACTGCTTTCTGTATTTTTCAAGGGGCACGTCCTTTGGTAACGGCTGGCAGGAGAAGAAAACAAAAGATAGAATGATGATGGCTCCAAACATTTATCTCTATTATAAGGTATGGGGGGGCTTGCGCCCGCAGGGTTTTAAAGAGACCTGCGAAGAAGGTCTTCCCAGTTGGGGTTAAGTGGCACCGTGCCAAGCTCCCTGACCGTTGTCTGCTTGCCCTCCTTTACAGAAACCTGCCAGAGTCTTACCACCTTATTCTGCAGGTCTGCGGTCACAGAGTAGAGGTTTTCCTTGTTTGCAAGGTATCTTGCTATAGCCGGGTCCTCTTGAGCGGCACGCTCCACAAACTTCGGTGCCCATATCCTCAGATGGAAGAAGACCGCTCCGTTGTAGTTGGTATCTGCCAGCCTCCTGAGAGATGCCTTTGTAAGGCTGTAGTTGACCTCTGGGGATGCCTGACCGCCAAAAATCAGGGCAACCGCTTCAGTGGTAGGGTTCAGGTTCTGGGCATCCTCCGGTGCGTTTAGCACGGTAGTGTTCATCTTCCTCTTGCCCTCAGGGTCAAGGTATCCAGAACCAAGGGCACCCACAAGAGAGGAGCATATGGAGGTGTTGTTAGTAAGAACATGGATGCTGTTGAACTTGAGGCTGTTTGCCATAACTCTGCCAAAAGCCTGGCCTGTGTATGACCTGAGAGTGTAGTGGTCTCCCAGAGTTAACTGTTGAGCACCAGCCATGCCAAACATACCAGAGGCAAGCAGTAAGAGGGCAAATTTCCTCATGTGCGCACCTCCTTAAGAGTTTTGTTATTTAATGATATTCTTAATCTGTTAAGAAACTGTTAAGGCTCAGTGAAGTCTGTATAGGTCTCTCAGTATGTTTTCAAATTCCTGAGGCTTTACCACCCTGCAGTAGGGCATGCCAAGGCAGAGTATCCTGCCTGCGTTTCTAAGCACAAAGCCCACATCGTGAGATACCACAACAACAGTTCTGTCCCTTGCGATTTCCTTCAGAACATGTTCTATGTGTTCCTGGGCATGTATATCAAGGCCGGTCATTGGCTCGTCAAGTATTATGAGGTCCGGGTTTGTGGTAAGAGCAAGGGCAAGGAGAACCTTCTGCTGTTCTCCACCGGAGAGCTTTACAAAGGGTCTCTTTAGCAGGTTTTCAAGGTGAAGAAAGGCTATAACCCAACCAACCCTTTCCTTGGGTGCCACTGCCCTGAGAAGCTCCCCCACGTTTCCAGTAAAGGACTTCTCCACAGAGAACCTCTGGGGCACATAGCCGATTCTTTTCCAGTGAGTGAAGCTCTCCAGCCTATCACCGAAAAGTCTTACCTCCCCAGCATGGGGTCTGATAAAGCCCAGTATTATCCTCAGAAGGGTGCTTTTCCCAGCTCCGTTGGGTCCAAGGATGCCAAAGAACTCACCCCTCTCCACATAAAAACTCAGGTCTTCTATAAGAGGCTCCTCTTCCCTGTAGCGAAAGCGTAGATTCCTGACCTCTATTACCTTGTCTGACAATCCAGACCCTCGGAAAGCCTTCTGAGATTTCTCTTCATTATGGAAAAGTAGTCATCCCCCTTTTCCTCGGGAAATAGGGAGGTGTTTATGGGCATGACCCCTGCACCCACCTCCTTCGCTATCCTTCTTGCGAGCCTCTCATCCTGCCCAAGCTCTGCGAATATTACCCTGACCTGAGCCTGTTTTATCCTTTCTATGAGCCTCCTCACCTCAGAGGGCTTTGGCTCTTCCTCTGCATGGACACCCCTGAGACCAACCACCTCAAGCCCGTAATCCCTGCCAAGGTAAGCGGTAGAGAGATGAGTGGTCACCAGAGTTTTACTTTTGCAGGTGGAAAGTGTCCTTCTGTATTCTTCATCAAGGGCACTGAGTCTGTTAATAAGCTCATCAACTCTTTTTCTGTATTGTTCAGAGCCGGCAGGGTCTATGCGGGAAAGAACTCCATGGATATTTCTTACAAGAGGTATGTAAGAGCGTGGTGAGACCCATATGTGGGGGTCGGGGCTTTTACCGGCTTTTATAAATTCAATACCCTTTTCCAGAGGATAAGCTCTTCCCTTCTGCACCCTTTCTGCCAGCCTCTGCTCCCACCTTTCCACTCCAAGATATAGGAAA
This sequence comes from Pampinifervens navoyensis, assembly GCF_046159715.1. NCBI lineage: Bacteria > Pseudomonadati > Aquificota > Aquificia > Aquificales > Aquificaceae > Pampinifervens > Pampinifervens navoyensis. Next base: position 57,786 of record NZ_JBJXCT010000001.1, on the reverse strand, counting down.
GCCTCTGCCTTCTGAAGCCTTCTCATGTCGTCGGGCTTTAGCTCGTAGTGGTGTGGGTCAGCCTGTGTCTTTATAAGCACATCCACTTCAAACCTGTCCATCGCTAAATACTTGAGGGGGTAATATATGGGATAGGAGGATGCCAGCAAGTATTCCCTTGCGTATGAAAGGCTTATAAAAAACACCAGGAGCAGTAAGACAACCATAGTATTTTAATTTTAACAGCTTTCTAAACTGCAAAGATAGAGATATATTTTATTAGGTCAAGAGGAAGATAAATGCCCATAAAGGACTACTACCAGACCCTCGGCGTTGCGAGAGGGGCAAGCAAAGAAGAGATAAAAAAAGCCTATAGAAGGCTTGCCAGAGAGTGGCACCCCGATGTAAATCACGACCCTCAAGCAAGTGAACGATTCAGAGAGATTAACGAAGCCTACCATATACTTTCCGACGACCAGAAAAGGCAGGAATACGACCGAATCCTTCAGAGCGGGGATGAGAAAAGATACAGGTATTTTATGGAATACGTGCAGGATTTTCTCGAAAGTATATGGCAGGGCATGAGAAGGGCTCCAAAGCCGAGGAGGGGACAGGACATAAGGCTAAAATTAGACCTTAGCCTTGAAGAGGCAGCCCTCGGGTGCGAGAGGGAGCTGGAATACGACCGCTGGGTAGACTGTCCTGACTGTGAAGGTAAGGGCTACAGGGGAGAGATGGAAAAGGTGGTATGCCATGCCTGCGAAGGGACTGGGAAGAGGGTGAGCGGTATATTTAACTTCCCAAGACCCTGCTCCGTTTGCAAGGGCAGAGGCTACATAATAAAGAACCTCTGCCCAACCTGTGGTGGAAGGGGCAGGGTTGCAAAAAGGAGCAGGGTAAAGGTAAACATACCACCCGGGACTGACGAGGGGGAAGTTTTGAAAGTTTCTGGCTTTGGTCACACGGGCGAGAGGGGTGGGGAAAGCGGAGACCTCTATCTCAGAATAGGCATAAAACCTCATGAGGTCTTTAAAAAGGTGGGTAAAGACCTCTACATGGAAAAGTTCATATCCTTTCCCATGGCAGTTCTTGGGGGAACAATAAAGGTAAAATGGCTTGATGGCAGAGATATTGAAGTTTTCGTCCAGCCCGGAACAGAATGCGGTTCAACCAAGACCTTACTGGGGCATGGCTTTCCTGCAGCTGGGGGGGCTGGCAACCTGGTGATAACCTTCAGAATAGAGGTGCCAAAGGACATAGGTTCAAACCTCAGAAGCCTTCTTGAAAGGCTCGCAAGGGAGCTCAGGGATGAGGGTGTTGATGTAAAGGTCGGGCTTGTGGACAGGCTCAAAAACCTCCTACCCCTTTGAGAGCTTCTTTACTCCAAGATAATCTCCTATGCCAAGCCTGTGCCACAGGAGCTTGAGAAGCTCAAGAAAGACTAGGGCTGTTGTCTGGGCATCATCCATGGCTCTGTGGACTCGCCTGTATTCTATTCCAAAATAGTCTGCAAGGTCTCTGAGAGAATATTTTCTTATGTCTGGAAGTATGTTCTTGGCAAGGTTCAGGGTGCATATGTGAGGGTGTCTGAACCTCTTGCCGTGAAGCTGTCTGTAGTATTTATCAATAAAGGCTATGTCCTTTTCCACCCTGTGAGCCACTATAACACTGTCACCCACAAATCTGAGAAATTTTGGCATGACCTCCTCCATCCTCGGCTTTCCCACAAGCATGGCATTTGTGATACCAGTAAGGTCCGTTATCCTCTGGGGCAGAGGATATCCCGGGTTCACAAGGCTTGAAAACCTCTCCGTTATTACCCCTCCTTCAACTCTCACACAGGCAATCTCAATAACCTCAGACTTTGATGGGTCAACGCCTGTTGCCTCCACATCTATGCTGACAAAGGTGCTTTCAAGGAGAATTTCCTTCATCAGCGAATCTCCTTGACCTTTGGGGCCTCCTCCCTGAGATATTTTGGGTCCACTATGCCCTCAAGCTCATTGCTCTTTTCCTGGGGTTCTGGCTGATTTTCACCGCCACATGCTCCCTCTGTTCCCGCCACAAAAAGCATGGGCTTTGGACAGTTCACCACCACCACACCCTCTGGCACTGGAAAGTCTGAGTATGGATACATGTATGCCGCAAGGGACATATAGTCTATCCATATGGGAAGTGCCACCCTTGCACCAGCCATACCCTTACCCATGCTCCTCTTTATGTCAAAACCTACCCATACACCCGCCACTATATCTGGAGAAAAGCCCACAAACCATGCATCCATGTAATCGTTGGTGGTTCCAGTTTTGCCGGCCACCACTCTCTGGAGAGAGCTTGCGGTGGCCCCTGTTCCCTCAAGCACCACAGCTCTGAGCATATCTACAAGAACCCTCGTCTCCTGAGGGGGGAGCACCTGCTCGCACTTAGGGGAGTTTTCTTCAAGGACGGAGCCATCGGGTGCCACTATTTTTCTTATAAAAAAGGGCTCGCATCTTGTACCAAGGTTTGCAAAGGTCTGAAAGGCAGAGGTAAGCTGAAGCGGCGTTACCTCTATACTGCCAAGAGCCATGGAGTAATAAGGCTTTAGTTCAATACCCAGAAGTCTTCCCACTTCTATTGGCATGTCAAAACCTATGTCAGCAAGGAGGTTTACGGTAGCCGTGTTAATACTCTTTGCCAGAGCAGTTCTCAGGCTAACCTGCCCATACTCTGCGCCCTCGTAGTTGTCTGGCGTCCATTCCTTACCCGTGGATGGGTCGTAAAAGCTTCTCGGGGTTGCATCTATCAGGCTGGCCTGCGTGTAGCCCTTCATGAGGGCTGCAAGGTAGATTATGGGTTTTATGGCAGAACCTGGTTGACGCTTTGCGTATGCTGCCCTGTTGAAGGGGCTTCTGAGGTAAGAGTATCCTCCAACCATGGCCCTTATGGCTCCAGTTTTTACATCAAGGCTTACAAGAGCCCCCTGAAGGTCTGGAAGAAGCTCAGCCCTTATTTCCCTGCTCTTCTTGTCCTGATAAAGCCTCACCAGCACAAAGTCTCCCTTTTCAACAGGGAGGTTTTTCCTCTCCAGCTCAAACTGCTCCTCCCCAAGCTGAACTTTGAGTCTTTCCCCGTTTAGAGAAAGAACTTTGCCAATGTATACCCTTCCTGGCTTTAGTTCCACCTTCTGTTCTTCATACTTCTTTGAAGTCTCGTAGGGGTCCTCTGGAAGGAAAGGCATGCCGTTTGCCCTTGCCACCCTGACAATACCACGCTTTAAAACTTCCCTTGCATGTTCCTGAAGGTCCCTGTCCACGGTGGTGTATACCCTGTAGCCCCCGGCCAGAATAACCTCTCCGTATTTATCTGCAAGATAGTCCTTTACGAAATCAAGGAAGTAATCCATTCCATAGTATCTGTTTTCCAGCCTGACCTTTATGGGCTTTTCAAGCAGTCTCCTATATTCCTCCTCAGTTATGTATCCATCCTCATACATACGACTCAGAACATAGTCCCTTCTTTCTTTTACCCTTTCTGGATTTCTGAAGGGGTTGTAGCGAGTTGGCGCCTTCGGAAGACCTGCAAGTATGGCAGCTTCATCGGTGGTAAGGTCCTTTACCGACTTCCCAAAATATATCCTTGATGCCGCCTCTACGCCGTAGGCACCCTGACCCAGATATATGTAATTGAGATACATCTCCAATATCTGGTCCTTGGTAAAGTGCCTCTCGATTTGCAGAGCAAGAAGCGCCTCTCTTATCTTTCTCTTCAGGCTTCTATCTGGGGTCAGGAAAAGGTTTCTTGCCACCTGCTGGGTTATGGTGGATGCGCCCTGACGAATTTCCATATGCCTTATGTTGGCAAGGGTTGCCCTGACAATAGCCAAGGGGTCAATCCCCGGATGTCTGTAAAAGTTTTTGTCCTCTGCAGCTATGAAGGCCTGCCTCACGTGAGGCGGTATATCCTCCAGGCTAACATAGTATCTCCTCTGAACTGCCACATCGCCGAAGGGTCTGTCCTTAGCATCGTAAACCACAGTGGCCAGGGGTGGCTTCCAGCTCCTTAGAGCTTCCACAGGAGGCAGGTTCGCAGACAGAATGAGAACCACAGCCAGAGAGAGTAAGAGAAAAGCACCAAGAACACTCAGGAGAATAAAAGGAATTTTACGCACTCTAATATATTATAAGCCCAGAATGGTATAATTTTAGCTCCACAGTAAATTAGTGAAAGGAGGTAGTCCATGAACCTTTACGAATACGAAGCCTATGAAAAGGTGTTCAAAAAATACGGGGTGCCAACACCAAGGTATATGTTCGGCGACCATCTGAGCGACGACATTGTAAACTTTATAAACCAGCTTGGTGAATGTGTAATAAAGTCTCAGGTGCTGGTTGGAAAGAGGGGAAAAGCCGGGGCTGTAAAGCTCTGCAAGAACCCCGATGAAGCCATAGAAACCTTTAACGCTCTGCTAAACTACCCCGTCTACGGTGAGATGCCCGTGGGGCTTCTGGTAAGCGAGAAGGCAAACATCCTCAAGGAGCTGTACGCCTCCATAACCTACTCCACGGAAGTGAGGGCTCCGGTCCTTACCCTGAGCCTTGAGGGAGGCATGGACATCGAGGAAGTTCCGCCAGAAAAGGTAAAGAGCTGGGTGATTGACCCCATAAAGGGTCTTTATCCCCACATGGCAAGAAACTACCTCCTTGAGCTGGGCTTTCCCAGCGAATACATGGGCGTTCTCAGGGAGCTTTCTGAAGTCATAGCCAACATGTGGAGAGCCTTCTGGGAATCTGAGGCAAGGCTTTTAGAGATAAACCCCCTCGCCATATGCGAGGTTGGTGGGAAGCAGAAGGTGCTGGCTCTGGATGCGGTGGTTACCATTGATGACGATGCCAGTGTGCCACCGGCAAAGATATACGGAGTAAGGACTGCCATGAAGAGACCTCCCACAGAGAGGGAAATAGAGGCTTCTCTCATAGACAGGGACGACCACAGAGGTAAGGCAGGTTCCTATGTGGAGGTGGACGGTGATATTGCCATGATGACCTTTGGAGGTGGAGGCTCAACGGTGACCATAGAGACCACCTACGCCATGGGCATGAAACCTGCCAACTTTACCGACATAGGAGGAAACCCACCCGCGGAGAAGATGTATAAGATAACCAGGATAATCCTGTCCAAGCCCGGCATAAGGGGGGTTCTCGTGTGCGGTGGAACCGCCAACAACACAAGGATTGATGTAACACTTGGTGAAGGCGTGGCAAACGCTATAAGAGACCTGCACAGAGAAGGTAAGCTCAACCCCAACTGGATATGGGTGGTCCGCAGAAACGGACCTGAGGCCGAGAAGGGTCTGAGGATGCTTTACGAGGCTCTTAAGGAATGTGGAGTTAAGGGTGAGATATACGACTCATCCCTACCCCTTACAGAAGCCCCCATAAGGCTAAAAGAGCTTCTTGACAGGTGTGAGTCAATAGGTAGAGAGTCAAAGGAAGACAGGCACCTCACTGAAGAACAGGCTCAGGATATGGGAATTTGAAAAGTCTGGTGGAGCGGAGGGGACTTGAACCCCCGACCTCCTACACGCCAAGCAGGCGCTCTCCCAACTGAGCTACCGCCCCTACCGTTGAAATATTTTAGTGCACTTTGCCTTTATTGTCAAAGACTTTTTTCTGGACCTCAAGTCTGAGTCTTATGGCCCTTTTTCTCTTTTCCTTTTCCTCCATAAAAACCCTGAAGGCTTCCCTCTTTAAGGTCCTGTAAAGGTCCACCATTGCCATACCTTACCCCCTTTGCACAGATTTGATTTTAATTTATTCCTCCTCACCCGGTCTTTCCACGCCTCTGAACATGTGCCCACAAAAGGGACATTTTTTTGCCCTCCAGTGAACCTCGCTGTAGCAATCTGGACACCTTTTCTTCCCCTTCAGGTAGAGGAAAAGGTTGAAGTGAAGGAATATCTTAGGAAGCATGTAAAGACAGAATATCAGTAGTATAAGGAGCCACGCCTTTATGGGCGTTATCGGGTCATATGCCCTGAGCCATAAGACAGTTGTGCTTATAGAAGATACCCAGAAGGCTATGCGTCTGTCAAGAAAAACCTGAGCAAGAAGCTGCAGAAGGGCCATCCACAGAAAGAACTGAAAGAGGGTATTCTTAAAGAGAGGTTCAAGCACCCTTAGGTCTTCCATTTTTCACAAACCCCCTCAGAAGTATACTAACTAAGAACCCTGGCAGGAAGCCAGAGATACAGAAAATAAGGGATGTGGAACTGCCGAAGGCATAACAGATATAGAGAATAAGGGCAAAAAGCAACAGCTTGATGGGAAGGCTTAAGGTGTAGAGAAGCAAATGACCCTTACCGGCAAGCCTGTAGGTAAACTCCACAAAAACTGACCCCAGGACAAGTCCTGCAACCGTAAACAGCAAAAGCCTTTCCACAATATAATTTTAACCCTATGCTGAAGCTCATATTCCTCCAGGAGGGTGCAGACCTTGACGCCCTATCCTCCGCTTACGGGGTTATGCTTCTGTATGAGGATGCCTACCTTTTCAGACCTGCCTACCTTTCCAAAAGGGCCAGTGAGGTGCTCAGCTACTTCAAAGCTAGGTTCAGAATTCTGGAAGAGGTTCCTGAAAAATTTGACCTTGTTCTTGTGGACAGCCACAGCTATGAGGACTATCTGCAGAGGTTCGGTGAAAGAGTTGGGGAAATACGCATATACGACCACCACCCATCTGCACCACAGGGCTTTGAGGGGAAAGTGGACATGGTGGGGAGCTGCACAACCCTCCTAGTGGAGGAAATAATTCAGAAGGGGGTGGATATAGACCCTGAGTCCGCCACCATACTTGCCCTGGGCATTTACGAGGATACGGGAATGCTTACCTATGAGGGGACCACGCACAGGGATGCAAGGGCTGTGGAATGGCTGCTGAGGAAAGGGCTGAATCTGAGCCTGCTCAGAAAGTTTCTGAGTGGTGGTATAAGTAAGGAGCACATAGACCTCCTTTCAGAGCACTTAGTCAGCCTTGAAAGCCTATTTCTGAAGGGCAAAAGGGTTAGCCTCGTGGTGCTGAGAATGGAAGAATACAGACCGGATGTATTGAGTCTTCTGTATGAACTCAGGGACATAAGGGAATCCTCCGCTTTTTTTGTGATAGTGGAAGCTGGGGGGAAAACTTACCTCTTTGGACGAGCTCTTAAGGATGAGTTTGATGTCTCTGAAGTGTTCACCAAGCTTGGGGGTGGAGGACATGAGTTTGCCAGCGCAGCAAAGTTTGAAGGGCTTTCTGGAGAAAGGCTAAAAAGTATACTGGAAGCCCTGCTCAAGGGCGAAAGGGTTCCTCTCAGGGTGGAGCAAATTATGAGCTACCCACCTTTTCTTCTTCATGAAGATATGGAAGCAGGTCTTGCGCTTCTTGAGCTCACGCAGAGGAATTTTGCGGGTGCTCCTGTGCTAAACGACGAGGGCAGGCTGGTAGGTGTGGTATACAAAAAGAACCTTCTGAAGGCACAGAAACATGGCGTGGGAGGCAGGGTAAAGGATTTCATGCTGGAGGAGTTTCATACCCTGACCCCGGAAAACTTTGTGTGGGAGGCAGAAGAGCTCCTTTCCAGATATGGAGAAAAGCTTATACCTGTGGTTTCTGAAGGTAGGGTTGTGGGAGTGGTAACGAGGCTTGACCTCCTCCACGCTTACAGAAGGCATATGGAAGCGGTAAAGGCCTACGAAAGAAGGCTTCATGTTCCGGAAGGGTTGAGACCCCTTCTGGAGAGGATAGGAGAGAGGGCAAGTGAGCTGGGCTACAGGGTTTATCTCGTGGGAGGCGTTGTGAGAGACCTTCTCATGAAGAGAAACATATGGGACATGGACTTTGTGGTTGAAGGGGATGCGGTAAAGCTCGCAGAAAGGCTGGCAGAGGAATGGGGCGTGGACTGCCATGCCTTTCCCGAGTTCGGAACAGCTCATATGAAGGTGGAGGGCTACAAGTTAGAGTTTGCCACCACGAGGAGGGAAACCTACCCCCATCCCGGCTCTTATCCACTGGTAGAGTGGGCCACTCTCAGAGAAGACCTTCTCAGAAGAGACTTTACTATAAATGCCATGGCACTGTCCATAAATCCAGAGGATTTTGGCACGCTCATAGACTACTTTGGAGGTCTCAGGGACCTCAAGGACAAAATAATAAGGGTTCTGCATCCCATGAGCTTTGTGGAGGACCCGGTAAGAATTCTCAGAGCCCTGAGGTTTGCCGGAAGGTTTGATTTCAAACTATCAAAGGGCACGGAAAAGCTCTTGAAAAGCGCAGTGAGTATGGAGCTCCTCAAGAGGGCTCCGAGGGGGAGATTGCTTAACGAACTCAGACTTGCTCTTAGAGAGGAAAGGCTTCTGGAAATCCTGAGGCTATACAGGAAGCACAGGGTGCTCGAACAGGTCATAGAGGGCTTCGAATTCAGACAGGACATGGAAACGAATCTTGAAAGGCTGAAAGAGCTCCTTAGCTGGCACAAGATAGAGTTCCCTCAGGAAAAAATAGACTACGGGTGGGTGTATTTCCTTCTGCTCATAAAAGACTTAAAGGTAGATACGGCGGAAAGGCTACTCAAAGAGATAAGTGCGCCCTCCTGGGTAAGAGAAAGCTACAAACTTGTAAGAGAGAGTCTTCACCATATGATAAATGCACTGCAGAAATCCACCAGGAATTCGGAGATATACCTTATACTCAAAGGCAAGCCCCTCGCCTTTCTCCTTATTCTGATGCTTTATCAAAAAGAGAGGGTGAAGCTCTATCTGGAAAAGCTCAGATGGATAAAGGTTGAGCCTGAAAAGTTCAGTGGACTTGAGGGCAGAAAGCTGGGGCAAGCAATAGAAGAGGAAAAGCTCCGTCTAATGGACAGCTTACTCCTCCGCTAAATAGCTGAATATGGCTTCTATTATGGAAAGCAGTATGGATATGACATTCGCCGCAAGGGCACCAATGGCAAGACTGACAGCCTCCTGAACATCTCCCAGAAAGAATATGAAGGCTGCAGGCACAAGGTGAAGGTCTGCCACAAGGCTCGCAGCGGTCATCTCAGTAGCAAGAATCTTACCCTCACCAAGCTTCAGTATTGTAGCCGTCAGGTTTGCGATAACGGTTATCACAAGCTCGTAGGGGTTTGGGTTAAATATAAAGCTCAGGTTTGTGGTGAGAGCCATGAGAAGGAAAAGGTCTGTCATGATTTTCTTCAGCCTCATCTCAGCACCTCCCTGTAGAATCCCATAGCCTTGCGTATGTTGGAAGGCTTACCCAGCAGGAGCAGAGTATCACCTCCCTCTATCTGAGTATCCCCAGAAACTGTAAGGTCAAGGCTTCCGTCAGACCTCCTTATACCTATGACTGTGACGCCATAGACCCTCCTGAGGTCTATTTCCTTCAGCTTTTTACCTACAAGAGGACTGTTCTCCTGAACTGCAAGCTCCACTATCTCAAGCTCTGCCTCCTCACCGTAGGCAATCCTGTCAAAGAGGTCGGAAACGTATCCTCCCGCCTCATGGAGCATGTAGGAGAATATCCTGTTTGCTATAAGCTTGTCAGGAACTATTACCTTATTGGCGCCGAGCTCCTCCAGTTTTTGTGCAGTGCCATCTGTGGGTGCTGTGGAGTATATAAGGAGCCTCTCTCTGTCTGGCACGAGAAGTCTTGCTGTGGCAATAACCGCTATGTTCTTGGCTTCGTCCTCCATGTTGGCTATCAGATACCTTGCCCTTTCTATTCCTGCAGAATTGAGGGCAGTCTTTTTAAAGGGTTCCTCTGTTATGAAATACTTAATGTTATGAAGCTGCATATACTTTAGAGCTTCTTCCCTCGCGTCTATGACTACAAATTCAACCTTTCTCTTGCGCAGTGCCTCCACAAGCCACGCAGAGGTCTTATTGTATCCACATATGATGGCATGCTCTCTGAGCTTTTCAATGTCTGCAAGCATCCTTATGTATTTTATTAGGTTGAGCACATCACCCACAAGGAAAAGCCTTATGATTACCGTCACCGACGTGGTAAAAACACCTATACCCATAAGGGCGAGGAAGGTTGTAAAAATCCTGCCAAGGGGTGTGTCAGTGCCTTTGGCTATTTCACCAAAGCCTATTGTTCCTATGGTTATAACTGTCATGTATATGGAGTCTATAAAGTTTCCACCTGAAAGTATCATGTAGCCTAAGGTTCCCACACTCAGGGAAAAGTGAAGCAGCAGGAGTGGTATTCTGAGCTCCCTGAGGGACTCAATCAGTCTGCTCTGATAGATATCTATAAGCAACTTCTCTCTCTTCTTCTTTGCTCTGAGCTTTCTCTTTATGTGCAATATTTTCCTTGACAGCTTTGGCATATGCAGTTATATTTTATTAGAGTTCCCTTAGGGGGCGAATGGGTTCGACGGGAACTGTAGGACAGGGTTGCAGGCAGGGTGGCAACCTCAACAGCCAAACCAAACACTTCCCGAAAGGGAACTTGCACTCGCTGCCTAACTGAGGCAGTGGCCCTCCCATAGCTTGACCCCTGGGCAATGGGAAGGGCTCAGAGACAGGGGCGTAGGCTCGGGATGGTGCAGGGCTTACCCCGGGCTGAAATCAAGACCCTGCTCGCCCAATGGGAGTCTGCCAGTGGACGCCCATGGGTCAGAGGCAAAACACTGGATAAGCCTGTAGAGGCTCTGGTTTCTGAAGGTTCTCGGACGCGGGTTCGATTCCCGCCGCCTCCACCAAAAACTAACTTGCCTTTGCCCCTTCTCTCACATCCCTGTCGGGAACTATAAGAGATAGCCTTTCACCGTCGGACAGAGCAAGCACCATTCCTTGAGACTCCACACCAAAAATCTTACGGGGTTTGAGATTGGCCAGCATGAGGATTTTCTTGCCTACAAGCTCCTCCGGGCTGTAATGCTTTGCTATGCCCGCCATAAGTGTTCTCTCTTCATCTCCGAGGGAAACCCGAAGTCTCAAGAGCTTTTCTGAGCCTTCTACCTTTTCTGCGGAAAGCACCCTTGCAAGCCTTATGTCCAGTTTAAGAAAGTCCTCTATACTCACAAGTTCCATGCCTATACAATTTTATCATCTCCGGGCAGGTGTTTTATAAACTCAAGCATTTCATACAGCAATGGGCTCAGAGCAAAGGTGTATATCCTTCGGCTGTGTAGATGGTCTTCTCTGTCTATTCTCAGGTATGTGTTTCTCTCCTTTGACCAGAGGTTCAGCTTTGCGTAGGCCACATGGGCTGCCTCACTTTCAAACATGGAAAGGGCTATCAGAGTGAAGAGGAAGAGGTTTTTACGCTCCGAGTATACTTCTTCCCTGTCCCAGCCTATCTTTTCTGTAAAGAAGAGCTGGAAGGCAGGGTGGTAAAAGTCCTCTTCTCTCTGAGGTCTTGAAGGCTTTATGCCTATTACAGCTGCGTCCTCTTCCATGTGAATTCCGAGCCCCTCTATCAGTTTTCTGAATTGCTGTGTGTATATTACAAGACATCCCTCCTCTTCCTTCTTTGACAGATAGGCGGTTTTGAGCTCCTTGTATCTCAGGCTGAGCAGTTTTCCCTGATAGTCTGCGTGGCTGGCAAGCCTGTCGTATAGCCCTTTCAGATAGGAGTCCTTCAGAGAGCTTATAAAGCAAAACCTCACCTCTTTTTCCTCAAGCCCTTCTCTGACAAACCTCTCCAGCTCCTGAGCATCCTCGTTGTATCCACCTCCCATAAGGAGAAACTTGTTTTCTACCTCCACCGTGGCCGATTTGCCCTCCACCCGCACCCTGTAAACTTCATAGAGACCGTGCCTGATACCAGATTCCTTCTCTCCCTGTGCGTAGAAAAAGGCAGAAGAAGGCTTTTCCAGCACTGCGTATATGGTTACTCTCTCCGGAAGGCTAAAGCCGTCAAAGTCAAACTTCAGCACTTTAGCATCCTTATACAGGCTTATGAGCAGGTTTTTCTTGGCTGTTTCTTTCTGGTTATTATTGCGCAGTTTGTTCAGGGTCCTTCTTGTTACGGTCTGAACCGGGAGCCCGAAGTAGTCGTATAAAAAGCTGACTGCGTTCCAGAATTCATACATCTCTCCCTCTTCCAGCTCTGTGTTCAGCAGTATCAGCACTCCCCTGAAGCTCTCGTGGTCTTTCTCTATCTGTCTCTGAAGGCTGATAAGCCTTGCACAGAAGTGGAGAAGAGAGTAGAGCAGTTTTGTTGATTCTATATGTCTCAGGGGTCTGCCCTTCTGGGCTGTGCCCTTTATCAGGGAAATAAAGTCTTGACCGCCAAAGAGCCTCTCAAGGGAATACTTGCCCACTATACTCACACTCACCCCCTGAGCAAAACTGAAGGTCTTCAGCTCCCTTTCCAGAAGGTCTATGTCCTCCTGACTTATCTCCGCCTCGTGGAAAAGATACAGTTCTATATTCTTATTCGGGACGAGATACTCACCAAAACTCACCCATACCTTTGATGGGGTATCTTCCTTTATGAGCACCTGTGCAGACAGCTTACTGCTCTCACCCATCAGTGCCTTCTTGAGAAAGAGTTTCCAGTCCTGCTGAAGGGCTTTGAGGGTATCGGGACTGAGTGCCCTCTCCAGCAAGCTCTTAGTATCCTCAAGGCTTTTGCCCAGATCCTGCATGTATTCAGAGAGGTCTTCGTAGAGCTTTTCATCCTTGAGTTTCTCTTCTATTTCCTGCCAAAGCCCAAGGCGGGTTTCCTCTCTTCTTTCAAAAAGGCTCGCCCTTGATACTATCTTGGAATTTCCAAGGTGGTCAAAGTAGAGGGGCAGAAGGTAGAAAAAGAGCCTTCTAAAAGAATACACGTCCCAGGGTTGTAGGTAGAACCCTTCTATCTGGCCTATGGTATCCATCACCTCCTGAAGGTATTGCCTTACAATATCTGAACCGCTGAGCTCCAGCCACACCTGCAAAAGGTCTTTTCTCATCTGCCATTCTACTTCTCTGCTGAGCTCCACATCCTCATAACCCCTTATCCTCATAAAGACCACCCCACTCTTTCTATCAAGGTCTGAAGGATTGCCAACCCTGAGGTCTTCCACCAGAAACCTCCTGCCCTCGCTGTGCCTGTAAAAGCTCTTTCTGTCTTTCCCATACTTTACGAGCCTGAAGGGCTTTCTCCAGCGGTTTACCACCGACCTGCTGTAGATGGCTCTGCCGGGCACTCTGTAGTCCGCCTTTTCAAGGGCGGAGTTGAAGCCATCATAGTTAACCTTTCTGTTTATCAGTCCGTGCATGAGGTTTGCAAGGTTTTGAAGATAGGGCTCGTGGCGGTTGTAAAAAAGCCCTGCACAGATAAAGCTCTCACCCCCAACGGGCTCTGCCTTTGCAAAGCGGTCAAACCTCTCTTCCCACCCTCTGGCTATAAACTCCTGCATCTTTCCCCTCCAGAAGTTTATGCAAAAATTCCACCGGAAACCTTGCAAACCTCCCAGTGAGGACCTCCACGTAGGGGTAGTCCTCTCCGAGGGGTATGACTGCGTATTCATCTGGTGAGCTGTCGCTCACAAGACATCGGGTCTTCAGGTCAAGCCCACCCCCCAGCACAAGGGCACCACCCCTCCCAACCCTTTTGCCTACCCTGAAGCTCAGAGCGCTTTCCACTCCCCTTTTCAGCACGTGTCTTACAAAGACTAGGGCGTAAACTGGCAGAAGAAAAGTGGTGGCGTATTTTCTGAGACTGTCTGTGTTCTCCACAAAGTCTCTGACCCTTTCTGACTTCTCCTCGTCATGCCCCCTGAGAATGCCCTCAATTTCTTTTAGCATAGCCAGAAGAGCTCTTCTCTTTTCGTTGTCAAACTTTACGCTGACCTGCCCCTCCACAAGCAGGTAAGGATGGTAGTATCGGTATCTGCCACTTTCTGGGTCTTCTGGCACATCGTTGGTGGAAAAGTAAACCGCAGAGGACAGAAGGTGCATAAAGTTAAGAATTTTCCACGCTCCCTCTGGGTTCCTTTTGTTCTCCATCAGGTATACATCCTCAAGGAAGGTTTTTATGCTTTCCAGCTCGGAAACCCTGTTTGCCCTGTAGTGGCTTCTGTGCTGGGCTGGCACGGGTATAAGCACCTCTCCCTCCGGTGCCTTTACAAACTGCTCCACTATCTTGCCCACCACCTGGTCAAGGATGAGCCGCTGGTTTATCTGCTCTCTTCTGTAAATTAGCTGGATGAGCTCTCTGTCCCTGAAGTCCACAAGTGACTCTATGTGGTCAATTACATAATCCTTTTCCTTGGGTATAACATACAGTAGGTGCAGGTGCTTGGGTCTTTTTTCTGTTTCCTCATCACCCCTTGCCCTTGATATTGCCTGAAGTATCTCCACAAGGTTCTGCTCTATGCCCCAGTCTGTCACCAGTATGTATATGTGGTTTACGGGCTTGTGGGGTCTGCTAAAGTCCAATCCTCTTGAAACGGAGGAAGTGCCCAGTATAACGTCCTGAGAGCCCTCATTTATGTCCCTTGGGCTCTTTTTTGAGCTGGCTGTGGCGATGAGGGTGGTGAGCCCCTCCTTTTCAAGGTGGTGCGACAGCTCCACTATCTGTCCTTTGTCCTGCAAAAACAGAAAGCCCGTGCTGTTTCTGTCAAGGGTTGCCTTCAGGTATTTCACCACCTGCTTTATAAGCTCCTCCTCCTTCTCTACCCAGAGGAAGAACCTCCTGTGCAGTATGAGCTCCCCTGCCGGATAGCCATGCTTTGCGTGTATCTCCAGAGGAATGCCGTTTATATCCAGATAGAGGCTTTCCTCAAAAGGAGATAGCACAATGGAATCTGGAATGACCTCGTGCTCTCTGAACTCCTCCAGCAGTCTTTTCAAAAGGTGCGGGGAGTAACCGTTGGCATCAAAAAGGTAAAGGTTTGCCCTTCCGCCCGCCCTATTTACCTTCTGCAAGAACTCAAGCATCCCACTTATGGCATACAGGCCGTTTCTGTAGCCAAAGAACTCATCAAGTATCACGTGTATGTGCCATCTTTTCAGAAAGACGGGGTTGAGGATCTTGGGGTCAATAAGATGCCTGATGGTTTCCCCCGTATCCGTGTCCGTGTTTGCCTGCTGGGTAACAAAGGCCCATATCTGGTTGTAAAGACCTTTTTGTCTGTATTCTGCTATCTTCTCCACCGTCCTTTTTATTATGCCCTCGCTTGATTGCGTGTCTTCAAAGCTGTCGCCTGAGTGTCTGAGGAGTTTTTGTCCGCTGGGCTTTCTCCTCTCCCTTATGATTCCAATATCCTCTCTGCCAGAGGCTTTTACCTTTTCCATTTCCTTGTCTATGAGTCTGAGCCTGCTTGCCATGTATATGACAAGGTGCTTGCCCTCCGCCCTGAGGAGATAGTCTCTTATGGTGGAGGTCTTTCCACTGCCAGCAGAGTGAAGCAGGCATATGGCTTTGCAGGGCTCCTCCCTCCTGATAAACTCCGGGAGCTTCTGCCCTACATCCTGCCTGCAGAGGTTTATGGAGTCTGGCTTTATTGACCTTACCCACCTCTGTCTTGCCTCAACTTCTCGCTCCAGCTCCTCTATTTGAAGCCTCAGCTTCTTCAGAACCCTTTCCCTCTTTCCGACCACCTTCTCAAAGCTGTCATCCAGCATGTCATACGGGCATTCTTTATCCTTGAGGCTTCTGTATATTTCTCTTACACTGTCTCTGAAAGGCTCAAGTTCATATGCAGTCTCCTTTTCTACATAAAACCTCACTCTGAGAGGCTCAGAGGCCGGATATATGAGCTCAAGCACCACCTCCCTGAGGTTCTGTGGCTTTTTCTCTATCAGGTAATCGGTCGCATAACACAGAAGCTGGGCAAAGCCCTTTACTTCCACAAACACACATCTTAGCTCCTCAAGAGCCCTCCTCTGCTCGGTAAAGGCCCTCAAAAACTCCACAAAGTTCAGCTCGCCTACCGACAGGTTTACGGGCACTCCGTAGTTTATAACCGGTATGCGTGGCAACTGATTTTCATCCTTTGACCTGCCTGTTTCAAAGACCCTCTTTATCCAGAATACAAAACCTGCCAGCTTGAAGTCCACTACATAGAAGGTTTTTTCTTTTATAAAGAGCAGGTCTGCATTCTGCCAGACTATATCTCCCGATTCCTCCCCCATGTGATACTTCTCCAGCAGGGCTCCCTCCTTATCCATGCCGTAGAGCCTGCCGGCATAGTATCCATGCAGATACGCAAGCTTTGCGTATTTTTCCTCTGCCACGTGCTCGTCTATGTATGTTCCCAGCCTCTCCCACTCCTGAAGGGGCTTTTCAAGCTCAGAAACCAGCTCCTCCCTGAGGGATTCTCTGAGTTTCTCAAAGAGGCTCTTCCTGAACCCCTCAGCCCGCTCTGGGGCTATCTTCTGTAGAAGCCCCAGCTTGAAAGCTCCCTCAAAAACAAAACCTAAACCGCTTAAAAACTCCCTCATCTCCTTAAATCAGTATAAACTCCCCTGAGGACTTAAACCTGACCTAAAACCTCGCCTCGCAGACCTGCTCGTATTCTATGAGGTCGGTTATCTTTGGCTCTTTGCCACAGAGGGGACAGTGCGGGTCCTTGCGGAGCTTTACCTTTCTGAAATCCATAGAAAGCGCATCCATTATAAGGAGCTTTCCCACCAGAGGCTCGCCAATACCCAGCAGAACCTTTATGGCTTCAGTCGCCTGAATACAGCCCATTATGCCACCTATGGAGCCAAGAATTCCTGCCTCCTGACAGGAAGGAACAAGACCTGGGGGTGGGGGCTCTGGATAGAGGCATCTGTAGCAGGGGGAACTGTCCTTATCTCTGTAGTCAAAGACGGAAATCTGTCCCTCAAACCTCAGCATTGCCGCAGAGACAAGGGGCTTGCCAAGAAAGTAGCAGGCGTCGTTTATGAGAAACCTTGTGGGGAAGTTGTCTGTGCCATCCAGAACTATATCATAGTCCTTTATTATGTCCATTATGTTGGACTTGTTGAGCATGGTGTTGTAGGTTATCACCTTTACATCGGGGTTTAGCTTTTCCACCGTCATGCGTGCAGACTCCACTTTTGGCACTCCAACCCTTTCTGTGCTGTGAAGTATCTGTCTCTGGAGGTTGGAAAAGTCCACCACATCAAAGTCCACTATGCCTATGGTGCCCACACCCGCAGCAGCAAGGTAATATATGGAAGGGGAGCCAAGTCCGCCAGCACCCACCACAAGCACCTTTGAATTCAGGAGCTTTTCCTGCCCTTTGCCACCCACTTCTGGCAGGATTATATGCCTTGCATACCTCTTTATCTGCTCCTCTGTAAACTGAAACATAAGAGTAAATTATAAGCCAGCTCAGTCCTCGGCAACTGTTTTGACCGTCAGAGCACCCGCTACAACTTCAACTTTGGGCTTTTATGTGCTATATTTAAAATATGACTTTTATCATGCTGGAGGTGAAGAATGAAAAATGTTATATTCAATACGCCGGACCACAAGGTAGCTTTCTTTGAAGAGCTTATCCCTGCCTCGGCTGTGCAGTCAAATCAGGCGCTCATAATTCACAAGGGTGAAGGCATGCTTCTTGACCCTGGAGGCCACAAGGTCTTTTCCAAGCTCCTGTCAGACCTTTCCCTCTACATTCCTCCAAGCCAGATAAAATACATATTCCTTTCCCATCAGGACCCTGACATAGTGGCTTCCATAAACGGCTGGCTCATGACCACAAAGGCGGTAGCCTATATCTCCAAGCTATGGATGAGGTTTCTTCCACACTTTGGACTGGATTCCCAGCTGGAGGACAGGGTTTTCCCCATAGATGATGGCGGGACTGTGCTCACTCTCGGTGGAGACTGTAAGATTTACATACTGCCCGCACACTTTCTGCACTCGGAGGGCAACTTTCAGGTCTATGACCCCTGCTCAAAGATACTCTTCTCTGGAGACCTTGGGGCATCTCTGGGGCAGGACTACTTTGTGGTGGAAGACTTTGATAGTCACATAAAGTATATGGAAGGCTTCCACAGGAGGTATATGGTAAGCAACAAGATTCTGCGCTTCTGGGCAAACATGGTGCGTCAGCTGGACATTGAGATGATTGTGCCACAACATGGAGCAATCTTCAAGGGCAAGGACATGGTAAACCGCTTTATAGAGTGGGTGGAAAACCTTGAGGTGGGTGTTGACCTGATGACGCAGGAGAGATACAGAGTTCCTGTTGGGTAAAAAGTTCAGATTTCCTCATAGTTTGGTGCTGGTTTAATCTGAGCTTACAGCTCAACCTTCTGCCTGCTTGCATCCGAATACCTAAAGCCTTATAAGCTATAAGGGGCATGAAAGACTTTGTGCATCTTCACCTTCATACGCAGTATTCGCTTTTGGACGGTGCCATAAAGGTGAAAGACCTTGCAAAGAGGGCAAAGGAGCTGGGCTACAGGGCGGTAGCCATCACAGACCACGGGAACCTCTTTGGTATCGTGGACTTTTACAGGAGCATGAAAGCGGTGGGCATAAAGCCCATCATAGGCATGGAAGCCTACTTTACCACTGGTTCTCGCTTTGACAGAAAGGGCAAGGGCTCGGAGGACAACATAACAGACAGACACAATCACCATCTTATACTTATCGCAAGGAATGACGCCGGACTTAAAAACCTCATGAAGCTCTCCACCCTCTCCTACAAGGAGGGTTTTTACTACAAGCCGAGGATTGATTATGAGCTTCTCAGTCAGTATCATGAAGGGCTTATAGCCATAACCGCATGTCTTAAGGGTGTTCCCACCTATTACGCAAGTCTTGGGGATGAGGAAAAGGCCACTGAGTGGGTCAAAAAGTTTTTAGACCTCTTTGGCGAGGACCTTTATCTTGAGCTTCAGTCCAATTCTCTTCCTGAGCAGGAAGTTGCCAACAGAAACCTCATAAGGATAGCCCAGAGATTTGGAGTAAAGCTAATTGCCACCAACGACTCCCACTACCTTATGCCCGAGGACAGACTTGCCCATCAGGTGCTCATGGCAATACAGATGAAAAAAACCCTTACTGAGATTCAGCAGGGTGGAGGACTGAAGTGTGCCAACGAGGGGCTCCATTTTGCCTCCGCCGAGGAGGTATGGGAAAAGTTCAGAGACAAGTTTGATGGATGGGAAAGGGCACTTCTTAACACCCTTGAGGTGGCGGAAAAGACCGCAGAGAGCTTCCAGCTTCTGGAGGGCGGTGGCTATCTCATGCCACACTTTCCCACAGAAGGCGTGCCACTACAGGAATTCTTAAAAGACCTTGCTATAAAAGGGCTAAAACAGAGGATAGCCCAGGGTCTGGCAGAAGATAGCAGAGAATACTGGGAAAGATTGACTTTTGAGCTGGATGTGGTATCCCGCATGGGATTTGAGGGATACTTTCTTATAGTTCAGGACTTTATAAACTGGGCAAAGTCTCAGGGCATACCGGTTGGTCCAGGAAGGGGCTCCGCCGCAGGCTCTCTGCTTGCCTTTGCCCTTGGCATAACGGATGTGGACCCCATAAGGCACGGGCTTTTGTTTGAGAGGTTTCTCAACCCCGAGAGGGTTTCCATGCCCGACATTGACGTGGACTTCTGCATGGAGAACAGAGACAGGGTAATAGAGTATGTGAGGGACAAATACGGTGCAGAGAATGTGGCCCAGATAATCACCTACAACGTGATGAAGGCAAAGCAGACCCTCAGGGATGTGGCAAGAGCCCTTGGCATATCCTATCAGACTGCAGACACGCTTGCCAAGCTCATACCGCAGGGTGATGTGCAGGGCACTTGGCTGTCTCTGGAAGAGATGTTCCTTGTGCCTATAGAGGAGCTTTTGAAAAAATACGGAAGGCACAGAACAGACATAGAGGAAAACGCCACAAAGTTCAGAAGGTTATGTGAGGAAAGCCCTGAGCTAAAGAAGCTTGTAGAGATTGCCCTCAGGCTTGAAGGTCTAACAAGACATACCTCACTGCATGCTGCGGGTGTTGTCATAGCACCAAAACCTCTTGAGGAGCTTCTGCCCCTTTACTACGACAAGGAGGGTGCGGTGGCTACGCAGTTTGACATGGGGAAGCTGGAAGAGGTAGGGCTCATAAAGATGGACTTTCTGGGTCTGAAGACTCTCACGGAGCTTCAGAAGGTGAGGGAGTTCATAAAAGAAAGGCACGGGGTGGAAATAGACTACCTCAGTCTTCCCCTTGACGATAGGGATGTTTATGACCTTTTGAGAGAAGGAAACACCACGGGCGTCTTCCAGCTTGAGAGCAGTGGTATGAAAACCCTGCTTAAAAGACTTGCCCCCGACAGCTTTGAAGACATTGTGGCTGTGCTTGCTCTCTACAGACCTGGACCACTCAAGAGCGGTCTTGTGGATAGCTACATAAACAGAAAGCACGGAAAAGAACCAGTGGAATACCCATTCCCCGAGCTTGAGCCGGTGCTGAAAGAAACCTACGGCGTGTGGGTATATCAGGAACAAATCATGAAAGCCTCTCAGATTCTTGCGGGCTTTACCCCCGGTGAGGCAGATACCCTCAGAAAGGCAATAGGCAAGAAAAAGGCGGACCTTATGGCACAGATGAAAGAAAAGTTCATAAAGGGTGCGGTAGAGAGAGGATACGATGAAAAGAGGATAAACCAGCTCTGGGAAGATATAGAGAAGTTTGCCAGCTATTCTTTTAACAAGTCCCACTCTGTAGCCTACGGTTATCTGTCCTACTGGACTGCCTATGCAAAGGCGCACTACCCTGAGGAGTTTTTCTGCGTAAAGCTCTCAACTGAGAAGAACGACAGAAAGTTTATAAACCTTCTCAAGGATGCAAAGGCAGAGGGCTTTAAACTTCTGCCACCGGACATAAACAGGAGCGGTATGGACTTTGTTATAGAGGGTCAAAAGACCATAAGGTTTGGTCTTGCCCGTATAAAGGGTGTAGGTGAGGACACGGCAAGGCTCATTGTGGAGAGCAGGAAAAGACCATGGACTTCTCTGGGAGACTTCATAAGGACTGTGGACAGCAAAAAGGTTAACAAAAAAACCCTTGAAGCTCTCATAAAGGCGGGAGCCTTTGACTTCAGCGGTGAAAAACGCACGGAGCTGCTTCAGAGGCTTGAGGGTGGCTCTCTAATGGTTAAAGGACTCTTCGGTGGGGAAAGAATAAGGGAAGAGGATTACTCTAAATATGAAAAGGAGGTCCTTGGCTTTTATGTGTCCTCACACCCTCTTGACCCCTATGAAAAGCTCTTCAGGGGCAGGGTTTCAAACCTTGAGGTGCTGGAGGAGGTCCAGGAGGGGGCCTACACCCTCGCAGGAGTTATAACAGAGCTCAAAGTGAAGAAAACACAGAAGGGCAACCATATTGCCCTCTTCAACCTTGTGGACAAAACAGGCATAGCACAGGTCTTTGTCTTCCCAGAAACATACACCCAGAACAGGGAAAAGATAAAGGAAGACCAGATAATAGTGGGCAGGTTTGACCTGGATATAGACCAGGAAACAGAAGAAGTCAAGTTAATCCTCAGGGAGGTGCATACACCCGAGGAGTTCCTCAGAGGTGAGGGCATGAGTATAAGGCTTGTTTTTCTCAAGGAGCTTGAAGAAGAAAATCTTCTGAGGCTGAAAGAGCTCATAAGAGAGTGCGAAGACCCGGAGGGTAAAGAGCTCACCCTTGAGCTGAGGATAAACGGATACAGGACGCTCCTTCAGGCAGACCCGAGGATAAAGGTAGGAACACACATAGTAAAGTTCAGGGAAAGGCTCAGGGAAATGGGCATAAGCTTAGAGGTTTCCTGAAAGGGGAAAGATGGGGAAGCTATCTATCTCCCCTCCAGACTCTAAAGCCTGAATATGCACTTCTACCCACTCAAGAAGGTATGCGGTATCTATACCCCTGAAACCCTCCCTGCATGGCTGGAGCTGCTCATAAACCATCCTGAGAACTCTTAAACAGCTATCTCTTCTTCCACACAGATAATGGTTGTAGGCTATGGCAAGTCTTATAAGGCCCTGATAGCAGTTTCTTGAAAACCTGTCCTCCTTTGGAAAGAGCCTCCACACATCTTCTAACAGCTCGTGAGCAGAGTAGAAATCTCCGCTGTCCCAGAGCCTTTTAGCTTCCTCGAGAAGCTCTCTCTCTTTCAAGCTTTGAACCCCAGGGCAAAGCCCACTGCAAAACTGCCAGCAAAGGCAAGCTTTCTGATAAGCCCCTGCACAAACTCTGTAAATCCTTCAAACATACCCCTGAAGAGGACAAAAAGCTGACCCCAGTGGACCTCAACTATCCCTTTGCTGGCGAGCCACATGAGAGAGAGTATGTAAAGACCAAGCAGGAGCAGGAAAAGGTTGAGCACCCTTCTGGTTGCAAACCCTACCACAAAGCCGGCAAAGCCCGCATAGCCCATATCTAAAAGCAGGTCACCCCAGTTCATTGATACCTGAAGACGCTGGGGTTGAGCACATCCGGATAGTTGGTGGTCATCTCATAGTCAAAGAGCTGCTTTCTTATCCTCTGAAGGTCGGACCTATCTGGCCTGAAGGGGTAGCTCTTTATGTCGCTCACGGAGCTGTCTCCAAAGGGTCTGTTGCAGGCAACTTCTGAAGTTTTGCCCCTGCATCCTGAGGTCATGAAGGGTCTTCCGCTCCAGAAGAGCTCTTCAAAGGTATCTTTACCTATGCCAAAGTCCACCACCTGACCTTTTTCGTTGAACTTCATATCCTCATACCGGGCAATCTGGTTGTCTATGAGGTATCTGGCAAACTGAACCCTTCTAAACTGAGGTGCGGGGCATGGCTTTTCCTTTTCCATCATGGAGCCTTCTTCTGGCCAGAAGGAGAAAAGGTGCGTCCTTGCACCAAGGTCTCTTACCCTCTGTATGGTCTCTATCATCTCTTGCTCTGTCTCACCAAGCCCCACCACAAGATGGCACCCTGCGTAACCATCCCCCATCACATCACAGGCCCAGTGGAGCACCTTCCAAAAGGTTTCCCATCTGTGAGGGCTGTTCATGGGTTTTCCACGAAGCTTTTCAAAAACCTCAGGCGTTCCGCAGTCTATGGCAACGGTCACCGTGTCCGCACCCAGCCTTTTGTAGTCCTCCATATCCTCGTAAGTGGTGCCAGTGGCGTTTATGAGAAGGGATACAAAGAGCTGGTCTCCAAGCTCAGAAAGGACTCTTTTGAGCACATACTTTGTATCCCTTATAGCTCTTGGGTGGGTTATCTGCGCTATGCATAGCCTCTCCACATGACCCACCTTCTTTGCCCTTTCTATGATATCGTCCAGCTTTACGGTGGGCCACTCCACCCTTATGAAGTTCTTCTTGGAGTATTCCATCTCCCTCGCCTTCTGTAGACCGCAGTAGGCACAGGTGGCATGGCACCCTGAGGGATAGGTAAGAAGCGTGTTTATACAGCTAAGCCTTGTATTTCTGTAAAACTGTCCCGGCACCATACCGAGGGTCATAGCAGCAGCCATGCTTATCTGAAGGTATTCGGGGCTTTCCTTCTGCTCTGTGAGCCTTTCAAGAACCAGTCTGTCCATACTTACACCTCCAGAAAGTTATTATAAGCCTTCCCCGAGGCTTACCTTTAAAAATTTCTTATGAGCCTATAAGCTCACCTTTTCCCCCTTTTCTCCATTACAATTCTGGAAACCTCCGCAGCCTTTTGTGGGTCCATAGCCTCCAGTATGGCAGCCGCCTGTCTTTCCCTAAGGTTTAGCAGAATCTCTGCAGCCAGGTTCGGGTCAAGATTGTTCATTATGGCACCCGCCTCGTCAGGAGATGCCTTGTTGAATATATCCACAAGTTTTTTCACCTCCGGTCTTTGTTCCTCCTTTGGAGCTGGTGCTCTTTTAAGTTCTTCAAGTTTTTTCCTTTCTTCTTCAATCTTTCTGAGCTTTTCCTCAAGGTCCTTTGAGATTGCACTCAGCTCATCTCTCGCCTTCTTCTCCCTTTCTTCCTTCAGTTTTTTCTGAAGGGCAGACTGAGGAAAGGCAAAGCTGAAAAAAAGCAGCGCAGAAAGTAGAACCTTAACCATTCCACAACCTGTGCTTTATAAGATGTAAAAATCCCGCTTTCTGAAACTCAAAGTTCAGGTTTTTTACCATGCTCTCCCTTTCTCTGTTTACTCTGAGTATATCAAGCGCCTTTACATCTCTGTAAGCCTGTTTTAGCTTTTCTTTCCTTTCCTCTCTCAAAACCTCCAGCTCTCGGAGCTTTTCTGTCAGTTCCTTTTTCCTGGCCATAAGGGCCCTGTATTGAAAGAGCAGGCCCTCAGAAAAGGAAACCTTTGCCTTCTCGTTTACAGCTTCTGCCTCACCTTCCAAAGCTTTTATCTGCTCTTTTATGGCCTCAATCTGCATCTGAACTTCTCTCAGCTCCCTTGCCCTTGCCTCCTTTATACCCTCCTTCAGTTTTATTATCCTTCTTAAGGCCATGTTAAAATTATAAACCCTATGCACGCTGAAGTCTCTGAGCTCATAGAGATTGGTAGGGTTCTCCATTCAAGGGGATGGCTTCCTGCGAGCGGTGGGAACCTCTCTGCAAGGCTTGGAGAGGATAAGGTGCTCATAACCGCATCTGGAAGCCACAAGGGACATCTCACAAGAGAGGACTTTGTTATAGTTAACCTGAAGGGTGATGTTATGGAAGGTTCAAAAAAACCCTCCGCAGAAACTTTCCTTCATCTTCTGGTATACAGAGCCTTTCCAGAGGTCAATTCAGTCCTTCATGTTCACTCGGTCAATTCCACCCTCATATCAAGAGTATCCAAGGGTGACGTATGGCTTGAGGGATACGAACTTTTAAAGGCCTTTGACGGCATAAAAACACATGAAACGAGCTTATGCGTTCCAGTTTTTGAAAACTCCCAACACATGGAGGAGCTCTCTAAGCTGGTTGAAGGCAGGCTCAGAGAGGGCAAATTCTACGGCTTTCTTCTCAAGTCTCATGGACTCTACACCTGGGGCAGAAGTATAAGGGAGGCATACATAAGGCTTGAGGCTTTTGAGTTCCTCCTTGAATGCGAGCTTAAGATGATTCTGAAGGCATGAGGGCAAGGCTTTATATTGCAGATGCGAGAAGTATGGAGGAACTGGAGGATGAAAGTGTAGACCTTGTTGTTACCTCGCCACCTTACTGGCATATAAAAGATTATGGAGTTGAAGGTCAGATAGGATATGGGCAGAGCCTTCATAAGTATTTAAAAGACCTTTACCTCGTGTTTAGAGAGTGCTTTAGAGTTTTAAAAGGCGGGACGAAGCTGTGTATTAACATAGGAGACCAGTTTGCCAGAAGTGTTGTATACGGAAAGTATAAAGTAATACCCTTGCATGCAGAAGTAATATCCATGTGTGAGCAAATAGGTTTTGACTATATGGGTGCCATAATATGGCAGAAGAAAACCACCATGAACACCACCGGCGGTGCAAACATCATGGGAAGTTTTCCCTATCCACCGAATGGAGTTGTAGAAATAGACTACGAGTTTATTCTTATATTCAAAAAGGAAGGCAAAAGAAAAGTTGAAAGGAATATCAAAGAAGCCTCTAAGTTGACAAAAGAAGAATGGAAAGAATATTTTTCAGGTCACTGGAACTTTGGAGGTGCAAGGCAGATAGACCACGAAGCGGTATTTCCTGAAGAGCTCCCAAGAAGACTTATAAAGATGTTTTCTTTCGTTGGAGATACAGTGCTTGACCCCTTTTCAGGCAGTGGAACCACTCTTAAGGTGGCGGTTAAGCTAAATAGAAAGGCTGTGGGCTACGAGGTTAATGAGAGATATGCATCTATAGCAAGGCAGAAGCTGGGCGTATTCGGGCTTGATATTATAAAAAGAGAGCATAAGGAGTTTAAGACAGAACCAGTAGACTACAGACCAAGTGTTAAGGATGCAAAACCATTAATTGATGAAAGAATGTTAAAGCTTGGTAAAGATAGCTTATACAGAGTTGTGGATGTGGTTTCTGAAGATACCATACTGCTTTCTACAGGATTGAAAGTAAAACTTGCAAATATAAGAATTAAAGACAAGAAATCTGCTATTGAATACCTAAATAAGTATGTGAAAGGAAAGGATGTTATACTCAGAATATATAATGAACTAGCAGACTCGGATACGGTCAGGGCTAAGGTTTTTCTGAAGAACAGAATACACATAAACAGAAAAATGGTTCAGATGGACATAGCAGAGGAGGTAAGGGATGAATAACAAAAGAAAGGAGTGGTTACTGAATATTGCTACAAACCGATGGCAACTGAATAGACCAAAGTATGTGGGGAAAGTGGCTGAGGAAATACGACAGTGTTCTCCCAAAAAACTGGAAGATTGGATTGAATACTATAGAGAGAAGGTCAGACCAAATAAATACGAAGATATGAGAAAGCATATTCCAGAACTTACTATAGACCATTATCTTGAACTGCTTGGGCTTGAACTTTGTAAAAGAATTCACGAGAATATAAGAAAGGAGATAGAAAGTATAACAGACGAAGACTGTGTTTCTTACATAAGAGAGCTGGTATTCAACAGAACATTTCAGGGCTATATTAGAGAAAAACAAACTGTTTACCAACGCCTTGAGGATATGCTTGGAGTGAAAATTGAGCCTGCACCTGATATCTGGGACAGAAAATATAACATTGACTTTTACATAAAATGTAAAAATGGAATAATAGGCCTTCAGATAAAGCCTATCACCTATCAACAAACTCCTCAGGTGCATAACTGGAGAAGCTGGCTAAAGGCTTCTCATGAAAGATTTAAAAGGGAGGTTGGTGGAGAGGTTTTTGTGATATTCTCCGTAAAAAAAGACAAGGGTGTGAAATATATTTATAACGAGGATGAGCTCGTGGAGTCTATTAGGAAGGCTATGATACTTTCAGGAGGTCCAGCATGAGCCTACTTGCCATCTTTGACCAAGAGGGAAAACTTGTAGAGACTGTGAAGGAATACGAAGAGATAGCCCGCAGGCTATCCACCATAGGTGTTCGCCTTGAGAGGTGGAAGACAGACAGAGAACTTCCATGGTCTGCAAGCCAGGAAGAGGTGCTACAGGCTTACAGGGAGGATGTGGACAGGATAGTCAGGGAGTTTGATTTTAAGTCCATAGACGTGGTGAGCCTCACACCCGACCATCCAAGAAAGGAAGAGCTAAGAAACATGTTTCTTTCAGAGCATACACATTCGGACTTTGAGGTAAGGTTCTTTGTAGACGGCTCTGGAACCTTTTATCTTCATCCTGATGACAGGGTTTATGTGGTTGTGTGTGAAAAAGGGGACTTTATAAGCGTGCCGGCCAACACTAAACACTGGTTTGACATGGGCACAGAGCCCTTCTTCAAGGCTATAAGGTTCTTCTCCATACCAGAGGGCTGGGTTGCAAACTTCACTGGCTCAGATATATCTACAAAGATACCTTCTCACGATGAGCTCCTGGAGCTGGCATGATAAAAGCTATAATCACAGATATAGAGGGGACGACCTCTTCCCTTCACTATGTAAGGGAGGTCATGTTCCCCTACTCAAAGAAAAAGCTCCGGGATTTTCTCGGTGCTCACTGGGAAGAGGGGCACATGAAAGACATAATAAAGAAACTTGAGGAAAGGCTCGGTCAGAGGGTAGACCTTGAGCTGGCGGTAAAAACCTTTGAGGACTGGATAGACAGGGACCTCAAAGAGCCTCTTCTCAAAGAGCTTCAGGGACACATATGGGAGGAGGGCTTTCTCTCTGGAGAGCTTAAGGGACACATCTACGAAGATGCCTATAAAAGGCTCAAAGAGTGGAAGGAAAAGGGCTACAGGCTCTATGTGTATTCCTCTGGCTCTGTAAAGGCTCAGAAGCTATTTTTTGGAAACACAGAGTATGGGGACATAACTTATCTCTTTGATGGTTTCTTTGACACTTCCGTGGGGGGCAAGAAGGAAAGGGAGTCTTACCTCAGTATAGCTATGAGCATCGGGATAAAGCCCGAGGAATGCCTCTTCATATCCGATGTGGAAGAGGAAGTAAGCGCCGCAAGGTGTGCAGGTATGAAGACAGTAAGGGTGATAAGGGATGGTGAGATCTCTGACTCCACGCACAGGGTAGTGAGGGACTTTACTCAGATAGAGCCTGAGAGCCTTTAGACAGAACCCTCAGGGAGTAGAGCACGAAAATCACCCCGCCTGCCACCGCAAGAAGGGTGCCCACACCCATAAGACTCAGAGACAGAAGCACAAGGGGGTCATCGGTAAAGCCAGTGCCATAGGTCTTCCTCGGTGCACCCTTGAGTCCTGCAAAGAAAAGCCCCAGCACGAAAAGCACCATACCAGAACCATAAAGATAAACCTGTGGCAGGGAAATCTTGCTGAGCTTCTGAGTGTAGCCAAACTCCTTAAAGAGATGATAGGCAACTGCCATGAAGGCAAGAGTCTGACTTGTTATCACGCCGTGGTAGTGAGCGGGTATGCTCAGGCTGGACTTCATGCCCATGTATCCCGCAGAGGGTTCTATAAAATAATACACAAGAGAGGGAAGCACTCCCGCATAGGCTATGAAAACGCCAAGAAGATAGAGGGTAAGGGAAATGACAAAGGCGGTTGAATAAAGGTCCCTGCCAGCCCTGAAGTTTTTAAGCAGGAAAAATATGTGAAAAAATATGGGAAGACCAAGCCCCACAGCATAACCAAGGTCCGTGAGCCTTCTTGCACTCTCGGAGACCGGGTCTCCAAATATTACGGGAATGAACACATACATAAAGCAGAAAGAAAGAAAGAGAAAACTCAGATACTTGAGCCTTCCAAGCTGAAGCTTTACGCCCCTTATCTCAAACAGGTAATACCATGCATACAGAAACATCACACCGTTTATAAACTGATGCACATGTCCCGGTGCCCAGTAGAGCCTTTCATAAAACAGGTAAAGCTCCTCCCTTGAGCCCGACTTGGGAATAGAAGTAACAAAGGCAAAAAACATAAGCACGGAAAGCAGAACCGACACGGAGGCAAGGTGCTCCCTCGGATTTTCTGAAAACACTCCGGACTCTGCCTTGCCTGTTAATATAAAGGCACCAAGCCAGAAGCCCGCAAAGAAAATAAAAGCACCGAGCCAGAAGAGGGGATGGTCTATAGTGGGCAGATAGTTGTTGGATACCCCCCTGCCAATGCCCAGCAGGGAGACAAAAGCTATGAGGAAAACGCCACCCAGGGAAAGGTAGAAGGGAAGTTTTAGCTCCTCTCTGAAGGTTATCTGCCAGAGAAGAAGACTAAAAGTCAGGAAAAAGCCCACTATGGCAAGGTCCACATGCCCTATGATCGAATGATAAAAGTATCCTGGAGGGACCAGCTTGTAGACCGCAGGAGTCCTCGCCACGGCCGCAACAAGGGCAAGAAAACCACCAAGCCCCAGTGAGATTATGGAAAGCATAAGCCATCTTCTTTGCATTATCTATCTCCTCATGTCAGAAACCATAAGGGAAAAGAGAAGAGCTATGTATAGAACTGAGTAAAAGAACAGAAACATGCCATTAGGCTTTTTAGACAGGACGAACTTTATGGTAAGAAGCAGATATATACTGCTGAGCACGAGAGCTGAGACAAAGTATATGTGCCCTGCAAGCCCATAGAGTGAAGGTAGCAGGCTCAGGGGTAAAAGCCCTGCTGTGTATATGAGGGTCTTTATCTTGGTATGCTCTATGCCCTTTGAAACTGGCAGAGTTGGGATTCCAGCCTTTCTGTAGTCCTCCGCATACTTTATGGCAAGAACCCAGAAGTGGGGCGGTTGCCAGAGAAACATTATGAGAAAGAGTATAAGGGCTTCAAAGCCCACCTCCCCCCTTACTGCCGCATACCCTATAACCGGTGGCAGAGACCCGGATACACCACCTATCTCCGTTGCAAGAGGGCTCCTTCTCTTCAGGGCAACTGTGTAAACAACCACATAAAAAAAGGAGGCAAGAAAAACAAAGAAGGTGGCAAGCAGGTTTACCTCAAGAAGCATTACAACCGCAGAAAGCAGAAGCAGAGAGAAACCAAAAACAAGGGCGTTTAAAGGTGTTATGCTACCACTGGGGAGGGGTCTGTCTTTTGTTCTGCTCATGAGTGCATCAAGGTCCCTGTCAAAAAACTGGTTAAGCACCGCTGAACCCGCAGAGGCAAGACCAGTCCCCAGAAGCGTCCAGAATATGAGCCATGGGTCTGGAAACCCCCTTTTTGCAAGATACATACCTGTAAGAGTGGTTATGAGAACAAGAAGCACTATACCTGGCTTCGTAAGGACTATGTAGTCCCTTATCAGGTTGCTGTATGCTACCGCTCTACCTACCATGCAGGTTTTACCTTTAGCTCGGGCGTTTTCTTAAGCTGGAGGTTGTATGTGAGCCAGGCAAAGAGGAAAAAGCCCATGGCAGTGTCAAGGAATACAAAGGGAAGGAAAAAGCCGGATACCACCATAGATATGGCAAAGAGAAACTGAAGGTTTATTAAAAGGAAGGCTGTGAGAGTAGTCCTGTTAAAGCCAGACACCATTGCCAGAAGGAAGGCAAGCCAGGTCACATAAGATATGTTTCTGTGGGCGAACTGCAGGGCAACCTGCCAGTTGGTAAGGTCGGGAATGAGCTTTCCTGCACATGTGGGCCACTCATGACCACAGGCTTCACCAGAGCCCGTGTATCTGACTAAAACGCCAGTAATCATGGTGGTAAGAGCAAAGGCGTAAGCCCACCAGGGCACCCCACCGGGAACTTCTTCCTTTTGAAGAAACCTGTATGTGAGAACAAGTGCACCCAGAATTATCATGGACTCATATATATGGAAAGATTCGAGGAGCATATGAGAGACATACTTGAGGTTCGGTGCTTCAGACCTTATCATCTTCATGCCTGTAAGAGCAGCAGACAGCGTGAATATAAGAGCAACAAGTGAAACTATTTTGGCAGACCTGGGGGCAGTCCTGTGTCTGAACCACAGGAGAAAGAAGGTGGTAAATACAAATATACCCGCAAGACCGCTTACTGTCCTGTGCCCCATCTCCAGCTTTGCGGCGGTGTCCTTCGGAGGCTGGAAATTACCATAGCACAGGGGCCAATCTGGGCAGGCGAGACCAGAGTCTGTTGACCTGACCGCCCCACCCCATATCATCACTATGTAAGTAAAGAGTATGGCTAGCCCTAAAGACAGTCTCAGCATAATGGTTATAAATTATACCTCAGTAGGTTCTATTATGAGTTCTCTCATGTATTTAAGCAGGCCATCTCTCAGGTCTTCCCTCTGCAGAGCAAACTCAAGAATGGTCTGAATGTATCCCATGGGGGTTCCTGTGTCGTAGACCCTTGAGTCAATTTTTATGGCGTAGACAGCCTCTTCTTCCAGCAGTAGCTTTATGGCGTCGGTGAGCTGTATTTCACCACCTTTACCGGGAGGAGTTATCTTGAGTTTTTCAAATATTCTAGGTGTGAAGAGATATCTGCCTACTATGGCAAGCCTTGATGGGGCTTCTTCAGGCTTTGGTTTTTCCACCAGGTCATCTATTATGTATATGTCCTTCTCAATATGTCTGCCGTCTATTATGCCGTATTTTGAAACATCCTTCTGCTCCACCTCAAAAACCGCTATAACGCTCTTACCAAACCTTCTGTAAACCTCCATCATCTTCCTGAGCACATTATCCTCGTCTCTGAGTATCACATCACCCAGACATACTATAAATGGCTCATAGCCCACCACAGGTTCGGCCACGAGCACTGCATGTCCCAGCCCCAGCTGCTCCTTTTGCCTTATGTATATGGGATTTATGAGCCTGCTTATCTCCATGATGTTTTTCAGGAGCTCCGTCTTTCCACACTGCTCCAGGTGCTTTTCAAGGTCCGTGTTTATATCAAAGTGATGTTCTATTGGTCTTTTGTGCCTACCGGTGACGAATATGACGTTGTCAATGCCTGCCTCAAGACACTCCTCCACTATGAACTGAATGACAGGCTTGTCAATGACTGGAAACATCTCCTTGGGCATGGCTTTTGTGGCAGGGAGAAACCTTGTCCCCCAGCCAGCCACTGGCAGAACTGCCTTTCTCACCTCCATGTCTATACCTCCTCAGAGTAGATTTTTCTCTCTCAAAAGCCTTGCAAGCTCCTCGTCTCTCTTTGCAAGTTTTCTGAGCGCCTCCAGAAAATCTCTGATTTTTGCTTTATTCTCCGTAAGTTCTTCTTCCATCTTTTTTACCCTATCTTCAAAAGGTCTTACCATAGTCTTTCTGTCCCATATGGCAAAACCTATGGTCACCGTAGTTATGCTTACAAAGACGCCGGCAGGTATTCCCATAAATACCAGAATCATCTCAATTTTCTTATTTAGCTCCTCAAACCTTTTATCCACCTGCTCAAACCTTCTGTCAGTTTGTTCCATAAATACCTTTAAGGTCGCCTTAATCTCTGCCACATCCCTCAGAAGTTGTTTTTCTTTCGCAGGCGTAAGGGCAAGAGAGGCATGCAGGAAAATCATAAGGGCAAAAAACAACCTTATCATAAGCCCTCCTCTTCTAAAATATACTTTGCCATTTCCTCACAGGCAAGGGGATTGGCAAAGGCTTTTATGTTCTTTGAAAAAGATTCATAGTCCGCAATAAGCCTATTGAGCCTCTGGATTATGGAATCTGTGTCAGCCTCTTCCTGCGTGAGGACAAGCCCCCCGCCTATCTCCTCTATCTCCTTTGCGTTGTAGAACTGGTGGTTTCCCACTGCATGGGGGAAAGGAACAAAGAGAGAGGGCACGCCATACAGAGAAAGCTCCGTTACCGTTCCCGCACCAGCTCTGCTGAGGGCTACTGTGCTGGCTCTGTATATTAGGTTCATCTTATGGCTGAAGGGAAGAGTGAGGACTTTCATGCTCTTTCCTTCATAGAGGCTCTTTACCCTCTCGTAATCCTTCTCTCCCGTTATGTGTATCCCCTGCCAGCCAGTCTTTAAAAGGACCTGAGGAGCTATTTCATTTAGAAAGTTCGCTCCCTGACTACCTCCCATTACGAGGAGGGTAGTCCTGTCTTCAAGCCCGAGCTCTGAAAGCGCCTCCTCCCTTCTGAGCTTTAACCCCTCAAGCAGGGAACTTCTGATGGGTAGCCCAGTTCTGACCGTCTTGTCCTCAGGAAAATATCTCCTTGAATATTCAAAGGTTATAAACACCCTTTTTGCAAATATTGTCAGAAGCCTGTTCGTTCTGCTGGGTATTGAGTTCTGCTCGTGAAGGTATAGTGAAGCTCTTTTGAAAAGGCATGCCAGTCCGAGGGGAAGGCTTGCGTAGCCTCCAAAAACCACAGCCTTATCCTCCTTACTTACCAGCTCTGCTGTCCTGATACTTCCCAGAAGGTTCTTAAAGAGGGCTGAAAACTTGTCTCTAATACTCCTCCCCATGAAAGGATGAGACTGGACAAAATGGCTCTGCACCGGTATTCTGTCTATAAGTTTTTTTTCAATACCTCTTTCCGAGCCCACAAAAGCAGAGGTTACACCCTTTTCAAGGAGACATTCAATCAGGGCAAGGGCAGGGAAAAAATGTCCACCAGTGCCTCCACCGGACACAAAAACTTTCATTCAGAAGCATTATAAAGTGGGCTTAGCCTGAAGTAAAGAAGAGCACCTCTGAGTATGGAGTAAAAAAGAGTAAGGCTGAGAGCCAAATGTAAAAGGATGGGCACTAAGGTTAACTTCATAAGAGGCAGAAGATACAGGCTCAGTGAAAGCAATAGGCTGAGCAAAAAGCATGCAGTAATAAGCTTCTGGTCTATTACCTCAGACATGAGAGGAACTCTGAAAGCACCTTCGTTGCTTAGATGAAACCACACAAGAAAGGGAATAATCCTGAACATCATACCGATTATAAGAGTTGAAAAGAAGGAACCGAATGCGAAAAGGAATCGCTGACCAAATCCTTCAAGGAGCAGAAGAAGCATAGAAATAAGAAGGTGCAGGTGGGAAAGATACCAGAAAAGCAGGCTCCTGTCCGCAACTTTTCTCTTTCTTGTCAGGAGTCTGTGAAAGGTAATCAGGGCATGGGCTGAGACGAGGAGAGCAAGTGGAAGGGCTGAGAACTTGGACTCACTAAAGGCTATTGCTATGGCGGGAATCAAAAGGTAGGAGAAGTTCATGGCATATAACCTTGGATACGCCTTTGTCACGAAGAACATCTCCACCACCTGAAAGGAAACGCTTGCAACAAGGGAAAAGACCCAGCCAAAGAGCATGGTAAGTAAATGTGCCTTTAAGAGGTATTCCGTGTAAGGAACATAGCCTGAATAAGACAGCACCACAAGAAAGCCCAGAAGGGCACCAATAAGAACAAAAAGGAGGGAAAACTTCATACCTCGCACAGTAGGTGTGTAGCTTTTAATCCTTACAAGCTTGTAAAGCATCAGCAGGCCTGTATAGGCTACAGCCAGAAGAAGCATGAAGGCACCGGCAAGAAGCAAATAGAGGCTCTGAAAATAAAAGCCAGACAGAAAGGGCAGATAGCCAGAAATGGTTAAAAGCCATGAAACAAAAGCCTTTGGTTTTGGTCTTTCTATAACAGCACCTGTTACAACAGGAAGCATCTGAAAAAGGGCACCAAACATGGAAAAGAGAGCAAAACCAATGGTGGTTATGTGAACTAGAAGAGGAAGGCTGAGCCTATCACTGAAAAATGCCACAAGCTCAAGCAGTGAACCCAGAAACCAGAGAAAGCAAGCTGTTGTGAAAAAGCCAGAGACAAGGATAAAAGGCGGAGCCTGTAGTAGGGAGAGCCCTCTGGGGAAATTCATAGAGCTTCCATTTTCTGAACCACTTCAGGTGCGTCAAGGTGCTGGTCACACATGGGGTAGAGTATCTGCTCTTCTTTCATATTGTGCTGTTGTATAAGTATCATAAAGGTCTCCCCTGTAGAAAGAAAAGCCTTCTTATCCCTGCTTTCAAGAGCCTGCTCCATTCTCTCTAAAAGCTCCCTTGCCTGCGCATGCTCCATCCTCATTACCTGTGTTGGGCCCATAACTATCCCTGTCCTCCCCTCAAACTCAGGGAAGAGCACATCCTCTTCCCTTTGAAAGTGCCTGAGCGTTTCCACTTTAAATAGCTCAAACGCCTTCTTCGCCTCCTCCCAGCTCCCGGAGCTGACAAGCTCTTCCACTCTTGCGTAGAGGTCATCACATTCTCTGTGTTCCTCTGTCAGATACTCTGTTATGGTAAACATGTTTCACCTCCTTTGGGCATTCTGATAGTATATATATACTTACTTTTTCCCCTCCGTCAAGGGGCTATATTAAATCCCCATGAAAGTTTCTCTCTTCACCCTCGGTTGCAGGAGCAACTACTTTGACTCCGAGCTCATGGCAGATAATTTCAGGCGAAAGGGATACAGGGTTGTAAACTCTGAAGAGGCTGTGGACATATACATAGTAAACACATGCACCGTCACCTCTGAGGCAGACAGGTCATCCCGTCAGGCTATACGCAGGGCAAGGAGAAAAAATCCCAGTGCAGTAGTGGTTGCCACAGGGTGCTATGCACAGGTTAACCCTCAGGCACTTGCCAGCATGGAGGAGGTTGACCTTGTAGTGGGTAACTCACACAGACACAGAATAGTTGAATTAGTGGAGGATTTCCTTCAAAGCAGAGGAAAGAAGGTCTTTGTAGATAATATATTTCGCCAGTCCAAACTTGAAAGCTTTGACCTTGTAACATACTTTGAAAAGGCAAGACCCTTCATAAAGGTTCAGGAGGGTTGCAATCGTTTCTGCACCTTTTGTGTAATACCCTACGCAAGGGGAAAGGTGAGGAGCGTCCCTGAGGAGAAGGTGTTGCAGGAGGTGCAGTTGCTCGCAGAGAGGGGCTTTCAGGAAATAGTTCTGACAGGCACCCAGCTCACCCAGTATGGATGGGACATGGGAACAAGCCTTCATGAACTTCTGAAAGGACTTCTTAAGGTTAAGGGGATAGAGGTCATAAGGCTCTCTTCCCTGTATCCCGCAGAGATTGACCACAGGCTTTTTGATTTGATAACCTCGGAAGAGAAGATAGCTCCGCATTTTCATCTTTCCCTTCAGAGCGGTTCTGACAAAATTCTTGAGCTCATGGAAAGGGAATACACATCAGAGGATTACAGAAGGCTTGTGGAAAGAATAGTCAGCAGAAGACCCCTTTCTGCCATTGGCACGGACATAATAGTTGGCTTTCCCAAAGAGACAGAGGACGACTTTGAAAAAACTTACAGACTTCTTGAGGAGCTTCCTATAGCCTACATGCACATTTTCCCCTACTCAGACAGACCCTTTGCAAAGGCAAACAAAATGAAGGGGAAGATTCCTTCTGAGGTAAGAGAAGAGAGAGTATGCAGGCTGAAGGAGCTGGATAGAAAAAAAAGAGAGGAGTTCTACAAACAAAACATGGGGAAGAGCCTGAGAGCCACTGTAATAGACAGAGGCAGACTCCTTACGGAAAACTACCTGCATGTGGAAAGGGAAAACATGGAAGAAGTAGGGAAAGTTGTCAGGATTGTGCTTTAATGCGTGTTATAATACATACAGACAAAACCTTTACAGGAGGGTCGGTGATATGAGAAAGCTGGTTATTCCTATATTGTTTGGCCTTTCCCTTGGATACGCCCAGAGTGGCGACACAAAAACCACCGAAAGGCAGATACCCGTGGTAAGATGTTCAGAACCCACCTATTCCATAATGGTGATGGAGCTTGACTGTAAGGCAAATGCCTGTCAGCAGCCAAACCCCGGAGCACCCCACATTGCATACATCTATGAAGTGCTCTCTGGAACCGGCGGCGTAAGGGGCTTTGGCACAGGTATGACTGCCATGCTCACAAATGCCCTCAAAGCGACCAATTGCTTCAGAATAGTGGACCTTGAACAGTATGAAAAGATGAAGAGACTACTTGCTGCCACTGGACAGCAGGTTCAGCCTCCAAAGGTTGACTACGTGGTATCCGGTTCCATAACAGCTCTTGAGCTTGAGAGAAGCGGAGGCGCGCTCGGAGGTGGTCTCATTCCAGTATTGGGAGCCATAAACGTAAGAAAGGACAAGGCAAGGCTTGGCGTAGAAATTAACGTGATGAACCCACAGACCCTTGAAATAGCCTTTTCTAACTCCTTTGATGCAAACTCAGAAAAGTCTTCTTGGGGGCTTTTTGGTGCAGGATGGGGTGGTGCAGGTGCAGCTGGTGGGGGATGGAGTGTGAGCAAGAACATGTCCCTTGACATGGTTGCCAGAGATGTGGTGGTTCAGGTTGCAAACTCCATAGCAGAGAAGTTAGCCGGCAATAAAATAGTTGAAAGGCCTGCACCACCAAAGAAGGAGGAGAAAAGAGAAGCAGGTGAGTAAAAACCTCTACCTTCTGCGTCACGCCCAGAGCGAATACAACGAGAAGGGTATATTCCAGGGGAGGCTGGACAGTGACCTGACTCCCCTTGGTTTTGTTCAGGCAAGGCTGGTTGCTCAGGATTTTCTCCACAAAAACATAGAAATCATATACTCCTCCCCTCAGAGAAGGGCTTATAAGACAGCACTCACCATTGCAGATGTTCTTGGGCTTGATGTGGTTGTGGACCAGCGTATAAGGGAGATGTCCTTTGGAGAATACGAGGGAAATCATTTCTGGAAGCTTATGGAAGAAGAGGGAGAACTCTTCAGAGCCTGGCTTTCAAACCCCCTCAAAAACCCCCTCCCCACTCAGGAGGGTATGGAGAACTTCAGAGAGAGGGTTGAAAGCTTTTTGAGAGATATCATTAACGGAAACCATGAAAACCTGCTTGTGGTGGCACACGGGGGGACTCTTCACGCCCTCGTATGCCTTGCTCTCGGGCTTGGGCTTGAGAACCTGTGGAACATTCACATGGACAACACAGGAATAACACACTTGAAGTATAACTCCGGGAGGTTTGAGCTGAAACAGCTCAACAGACTTTGCCATACGAGAGGGCTTTAAAAAGCTCTTCGCAGCCAGAGAAGTCAAAGATTCTCCCAACTTCTAGGATTTCTATTTTTATGGTGCAATTGCACATATACAGACCCTCCCCCCACTCAACCACAAGAACGCCCTTGCCCACAAACTCCTCAAGGTCAAGGTCCCTTACTCTGTAAAGGTCTGCGTGAAGGAGCGGACCCTTTTGTGTAGGATATTCGTTCACGAGAGTAAAGGTGGGGCTTCTTATCTGATAGCCTTCAAGCATCCCCATACCCTGTGCTATGCCCTTCACCAGCGTAGTTTTGCCTGCACCAAGCTGACCGACAAGACAAATCACTTCAGAGCCTTTCAGGAGTTTACCTATAGCCTCTCCTATCCTTATGGTTTCCTCTTCGCAGCTGGAAAATATACGCACCAATGCTATATTATAAAGACTATGGAATTTTACTTTTTCCCTGATGTTTATGCAGACAGATACCTGATTGACGCATACATAGTCTCCTTTAAGCTGAGGGACAGGAGTTGCATAAGGGTAAGAGAGTGGGAGGGAAGAGAATATTTGGTGGAGGTGCTTGACTGGGAAACCTTCAGAGAAAATGCCTACGACATAGTTCTGTATGAGTATGGGGACGAGGTGGCAAGGTTTTCAGACATAGAAACGGCACTTTCTGAGGCATACAAGATGGCATGCCTTGAGGCTTCAAAACGCATGCCCAAAGTCATTGAGCCAGCACTTGGAGTTGGCAATCCACCTATTGAGGTTCTTGAGAGGGTTTTCCCTCTCAGCTTCAGGGCAGAAGCCTTCCCAGAAGACCTTGACAGATATTTGGATGAGCTTGTGAAGAACCTTGAGGTGGAAACCTTAGAATGGGAGAAGGCAGACGATGACGAGATACCTTTCTGACCTTCTTGAAGAGCTCACACCAAGAAGGATAGTGGAGGAGCTGGACAGGTATATAGTGGGGCAGGAAAAGGCCAAAAAAGCAGTTGCCATAGCTCTCAGAAACAGATGGAGAAGGCAGAGGCTGCCAGAAAACATAAGAGACGAAGTGGCCCCCAAAAACCTCCTCATGATTGGTCCCACAGGTGTGGGAAAGACGGAGATTGCACGCAGGATAGCTCAGCTCATAAAGGCACCCTTTGTCAAAGTGGAGGCAACCAAGTATACAGAAATAGGCTATGTGGGAAGGGATGTGGAATCAATGGTAAGGGAGCTGGTTGAGGTCTCCTACCAGATGGTAAAGCAGGAAAAGATGCAGGAGGTCAGGGAAAGGGCAAAGAGGCTTGCAGAAGAGAGACTTCTTGACCATCTTGTCCCTCAGCAGCTCAGCTTTGGAGTAAGAAGCTCACAGGATGCTGGTAAAAGAGAGGAAATAAGGGAAAAGCTCAGAAGGGGCGAACTGGAGGATAAGGTTATAGAAGTGGAAGTCCAGGAAAAGCTTATGCCAGTGATAGGCATAGCAGGTCCACCGGGGCTTGAAGAACTTGAAGAACAGCTGAGAAACATGCTGGGTGGTCTTGGAGGTGGCAGGAAGAGGAGAAAGCTCAGAGTGAAAGAAGCCCTTCAGGTCTTTGAATCGGAGGAGGCAGAAAAGCTTATAGACCAGGAAGAGGTGGCAAGAGAGGCTATAAACAGGGCAGAGAACTTTGGAATTATCTTCATAGACGAGATAGATAAAATTGCGGTAAAGACCCCAGGAGCTGGTCCCGGTGTATCAAGGGAAGGAGTTCAGAGAGACCTTCTCCCCATAGTGGAGGGAACAGTTGTAAAAACCAAGTATGGACCGGTAAAAACTGACCACATACTCTTTATCGCAGCCGGTGCCTTTCACATGTCAAAGCCCTCAGACCTGATGCCAGAGCTTCAGGGAAGATTTCCCATAAGGGTTGAACTGAACCCCCTTACAAGGGAGGACTTTGTAAGGATACTCAGAGA
Source organism: Pampinifervens navoyensis (assembly GCF_046159715.1). NCBI lineage: Bacteria > Pseudomonadati > Aquificota > Aquificia > Aquificales > Aquificaceae > Pampinifervens > Pampinifervens navoyensis. The sequence goes on along the minus strand of NZ_JBJXCT010000001.1, from coordinate 18,031 downwards.
GCCCAAGAACGCCCTCACGGTGCAGTATACTGAACTCCTCAAGACAGAAGGTGTGGAACTGGAATTTACGGAGGATGCCCTTGAGGAAATAGCACGCATTGCGGAGGATGCCAACAACCGCACAGAGAACATTGGTGCAAGGAGACTTCATACCGTCATGGAAAAGCTGCTTGAAGATATATCCTATAACGCACCTGAGCTTTCAGGACAGAGGATAATCATAGATGCAAGGTTTGTAAGGGCAAAGCTGGAAGGCATAGTAAAGGACGAAGAGCTTTCTAAATACATACTATGAGAGATATACTGGAAAGAGTTGAGGAGCTTCTCTCCCTTCAGGAAAAGCTGGTAAACCTCCTTCTGCTTTCTGGCTATAGCAGAGCAAGGCTCAGCACAAACGCTGCCTTTGATGTCCTCTATTACAACGTTGAGCTCCTTGACCTTATAGAGGAGCTTCTGAGTTCTCCAGAAGAGCTCAGGGAGGATTACGTCATGAACCTTATACTTGAAGCCCTCTCCTGGATGGGCTTTATTCTCCCCGCCATTGAGGAATCCTGTCCCATATTCCTTCATAGTCCGAGAGGAAGGGAAGAAGGTCCTATGCAGAAAATAAGGTTAATTCTTAGCTCTCTGGAAGAAGCACACAAAAAGGGCGATTACTACACTCTGGTTAACACTGTAGAGGATATTCAGAGCCTTTCAAGCCTTCTAAAGTATCAGATAATGCTTGCCCGCAGGGCATACACAAACTTAGCCTGAACTTCTTACAGTTTTTAAGAACACAAGCACCTTCGCCACAGCCCTGTAGAGCTCAGGAGGTATTTCTTCGTATACCTCCACCTTCATCAGAGCAGAGATAAGAGCCCTGTCTTCAAGGACTGGAACGCCATGTTTTCTTGCAGTCTCTATTATCTTTTCTGCGAGCTCACCAGTTCCCTTTGCCACAACCACTGGAACTTTATCCTTTCCCTGCTCATACCTGACCGCTACAGCCTTCTTTCTTTCCTCCATGGCTATGCAAGCAGAAGAAAGCCCTCACCGTAGGCAGACCTTACTGCCTCAGCAACATTTTCTCTTGTAGACACACTCACAGAGAAGCTCCTTAGCTTTATCTTTTCTTCTGAAAGCATGCTGTCAAGAATATGCTTTCCAGACCTTATTTTCTCTGCAAGGTTTTCCATGTCTGTAAACAGGAGAACATCCAGAAGCCCTCCAGACCTTGGCATCCTCAAAAGACCTGCAAGGAAACCCTCTCCATACTCAAACCTGAAGACCACTGAATACTCCCGCCCACTCCTGAACATAAGACCACCCCTGCCCCCCTCGTAATACACAGGCAGATAGAAGGCTTCTCCGTGTTTTGTCATAAGCCACTGCAGGTTGTTTATGAACTCCAGCCTGCTTAGAAGGCTTTCCATGTGCTGACCTTTGCTGTTGTAAAACTCCAGAAGATTTTCACCTCTCTCCATGTATTCAAGAAAGGCACGGTATGCTTCTCTCATTTCCTTCTCCGAAGATAGCACCACATGCCTGAAAAAGTCCCTGACGGCCGGCTCGTGAGACTCCCCTAGCTTTTCAAAGGCATCTCTGAACTCTGTCAGTATTCCTCTTTCCGTCAGACTCCAGAGGTTCTTCAACAATACTGGAACATCCCTTGTCTCCATAGCTTTTAGAAGAGTCTTCTCCCCTATAGACTCAAGCCTTTTCACAAGGCTCATATATTCCTGATGGTCAAGGTTTTCAAAGAGCAGGGTCTTCATCAGAGAAGAAACCCTCTTAAATTCCTCAACTCTTAGTCTGAGGGTTTCAAGGAGCTTTTTTATGCCCTCCGTATCCTGTCCATATTCAATCCCCAGTATCTGTGAAAGTTCCCGTGCGTATGACAGCAGAGGCTGGATGAGATGTGCTTTTTTATCCTTCATAAGGTCCTCCGGCTTTAACTTTCCAAGAAGCAGCTCAATGAGCTTTCTCTCGTATAGAAGACCGGAATTCTCCATATCTTCCCTGAGTCTTTCTGGGCTTATGGAGGTATAGAACCTCTCTTCCCCATAGAGCACCACATGGAGAGGAACCTCCCCATGTCCTTTTCTGTAGAGGCCTGTTATTCTGAAAGTGAGCGGGTTTTCACCCTCCAGCGTGAGCTCAAGGATATCACCAGGCATCAGCCCAAGAGAAGACCTGTTCTCTGCCTTGAGTTCAAAGCCTTCTTTCAAAGAAAGAGTTACCAGATTTCCCTCAGAAGATGCCACTTCTGCCTTCACAGCACCTCCTCCAGAGGAGGCCAGCTCAAGAAGGACATCTGGCACGGTAGATAGCACTCTTATCCTGAACTCTTCTCCCCTTTTCTGAGCCTGAGATGCCTTTGACTGTTCAATGGCATGCTGGAGAAGAATGCCCTCAATTCTTCTTATTTCCATAAGTTAAATATCGTCAACAAGAGAGAGGGCTAAAGCACCCCTTGCCATGCAATATTCTGCACAGGAGGAAAGATGAAGGCTGAAACACTCTGCTGGCAGTCTTTCGCATAGAGCCTTCAGGTCCATCTCAAGGTCACCAAGCAGGTCTCTCATGGCATCAATCAGCCCCCCACCCAGCACAACCCTGTCCGGGTTGAGTATATGAACGGCGTTCATGAGACCTGTAAGCAGGAACTCTCTGAAACTGTTCACAGCCTTTAATGCAGCTTTTTCCGCTTCTCTTGCCCTCTGGATTATTTCATAATCCCTTAAATCAGAGCCTGAAAGGCTCCTGTAGAGCCTCTCCAGCCCGTAAGAGGAACAGTAGGCTTCCCAGCATCCATGCCTCCCACAGCTACACATCTCACCCCCGTAAAGGATAGTATGGTGACCAAGCTCAAGAGAGCTTCCGCATGCACCCAGAAAGGGTCTTCCTTCTACCACCAGACCTCCTCCCAGCCCAGTGCCAACAGCAACAAAAAGAAGGACTTTGCTCTCTCTGTGGTCGTAAAACCACTCCCCGAAGGCTCCAGCAGAGACATCGTTTACTATTCTTACCCTTATCCCTTCCAGAAGCTCCCTAAGGTTTACACCGTCAAGGGCCGGTATGTTGGGAGATTTATAAACTTTGCCCTCCAGCGAGGTAAAGCCTGCCACCGCAACCCCCACGGAAGAAGGATTCCCCTCAAGGACTATCTCTTTTATCCTTTTCAGGAAAAGCTCTCTATTCTTTGAAAGGTCCTTTATGTAGTGTTTTTCCCTTCTCCCATCCTCCCAGTAGACCTTTACGAAGCTACCTCCTATGTCAACTCCCTTTTTCATACTCAAGCCTTTCTATTTTTATGTCCTCGTCCCCTCTCTTGTAGTAAACTCTAACGGAGATAAGCCTCTGGGTCATTCCTTTCTCCTTCTTTATAAGGTTTACAAGTAGCTGTCCATCACCCACAACCTTTTCCTCAGCCCTTGCACCCGGATATGCTCTCCTGTAGGACTCGCAGGTCCTCAAAAGTCCCTCCGCACCTCCTATACTCTGCAAAAGGTTTTCTGACATCAACTCAGAAAGCTCCTGAGCTCTCTCTTTTCTGCATTCTTCAAGCCCCAGCAAAAAGCTGTAAAAAGCCCTTACCTCCTCCATCTCATGCCTTTTCTCCCTTACATCCTGAAAGAATATGAGAAGTGCGGTAATCAGAGGATAGGATACAGCAAAAACTATGAAAAAGCCTATGATAAGGTCCTCTTTGTTCTGGCTTAGCCTCATAGCCACCCCTTTTTCCTTACCCAGTATATGAGAGACAGGGTTATTGCCACCATGAGAAGCAGAGAATAGGGATAGCCATACTTCCAGTGAAGCTCCGGCATGTGTTCAAAGTTCATACCAAAGATGCTGGCTATGAGGGTGGCGGGGAGGAATATGGTGGCGAGCACTGTAAAGACCTTTACCGCCTCGTTCTGCTTGATGGATATGAGACCGAGAAGGGAATTCTGTATGCTGTCCAGCTTGTCCATGTAAAAGCTTGTGTAGTCAAGGAGCGTATGGAGGTCATCAAGGGCAATCTTTATGTCCCTCTTTGTCTGGGCGTTTATCTTTGGGCTTTTAACAAAGTGGCTAAGGATTCTCAACTTTTCATTTATGGTCTCTCTTATGGTTATGTTGAGCTCATCATAGTAGGATATTTCCCTTATTATCTCCTCAGACTGCTCCACAAAGACCTCTTTTCTGAGGTTTCTTATCCTTCTGCCCAGTATCTCAAGCCTGTCTCCAAGCCGGTCCACCTCAATGTTGACTATCTGTGAGAATATGGCTTCTGGGAACTGAAAGTTTATTGGGCTATGTTCCATCCTCTTTACGAATATGAGCATGCTGGGTATATCTCTGTATCTTATACTCACCATGTATCTCCCCCTTATGAAAAAGAGAACAGGCTCAACGCTTATGTCTTCCTTCTGCTGTATTACGAAAGAAAGGTTCATGTATATGGCTTCTCCCTCCTCCTTGTATTTGCTGCTTATCTCAATGTCTCCGAAGACCTCCCTGGGGGGCATCTGGAAACCTATGGCGCTTCTGAGCCAGTCTATCTCCGCATCACTTGGTTTTTCCACATCAAGCCAGACCACTGCCTCCTTCTTTATGTCCCCAAACTGGTCAATACCAAGTTTTTTAAAAACACCCCCGGAGCTTGCATAAACATGAATCATCAAAGATATTTTAATCAGAAGTCAGGTCCTTTATGAGCTCCTGCTTTACCTCCTCCGGTATGAGGGTCATTGCCCTGTAATTGGGGTGGTTTATTTCAACCCTGACCTGTTCCTTCTTAAAGTCCTCCACCTGCTCATCGGTGAGCCTCACCTTCAGAAAATGCACCACCGCTGCCTTTCCGTATTCATAGTCTTCCTTACTTCTCTCATCCGCTACAGCCCTAACAGTGTGCCTATTCCCTATGTGGAAGTATAGGTGGTCGTGTATACCCACGAGCTGGGGAAGGAGCCTTTTCCTCTCGCTTGCCTCGGGTATTTCTATAAACATGGTTACAGAAAGCTCATTTTTATCAGGTATCAGCTCGTTGTAGACATCTATCTCCTGCTGGATTTCCTCCTCCCTTACCATCCTCTCAGCTCTAATCATCTCCTGAATCTGAAACCAGACAGTTTCCCTGTTCTCAAAAACAAGATGAACCCACGGCTCTATAAACACTCTCCTGTTCTTTTTGAGCTGTATTACTTCCTGAACCTTCTGTGGACGGACCTTCTCATATTCGTAGATGTTGAGGATTTCCTCTCTGGTTATCTTTTTCATGGCTTACCTCCTTGCTTGTTTTCTTTTATTATATGCAAATCATTATCATTTGTCAAGAGCTTTTGAGAACTTTATGGAGTGCCTCAAGAAAGGCGTCGTTTTCCTCTGGCTTTCCTATGCTCACCCTCAGACAGTCAGGAACCATGTAAGAGAAATTCCTCACAAGCACACCCTCTTCTATTAGCCTTCTGTGAAGCTCGTCCCCAGACATGGAAAGGCTTTTAAAGAATATGAAGTTTGCCTCTGAAGGATAAACTCTTATACCCTTCATCCCGAGCATCTCCCCATAGACCCTTTCCCTCTCGGATATAACCCTTCTTACCTCTTCTTCAATGAGGTTGTAGAAATCCCTTAGAATAAGGGTTGCTATGACCTGAGAAGGGTATGTTATGTTAAAGGGAAGCCTTATTTTGTTTATTTCTCTTACCACCTCCTGATTACCTATCAAGATACCAACTCTCAGCCCAGCCATTCCTATTTTTGAAAGGGTCCTGAGCACCACCGTGTCATCTCTTTCAAGAGCTTCTTTGAGGAAGGTTTTCTTAGAGTAATGATAATAGGCTTCGTCAATCACGGTGAAAACTCCCTCACCCCTTATTTTTCTTACCTTTTCTTCTGAAAAGCAATTTCCAGTGGGGTTGTTGGGATAAGCAAAGTAGGCGAGGGCAGGCTTTTTTTTCCTTATGATTTCAAGGCTTGCTGGAAGGTCTATGTCAAAATCTTCATCCAGTCCAGACTCAATCCTTTCCCTTCCCAGCATGCGTGCGGATATGCCATACATGGAAAAGGTGGGAACAGGATATAAGACTCCCCTGTCAAACTCACCTACAGCTATAGAGAGGTAGTATATGAGTTCATCAGAGCCGTTGCCCAGAACTATGTTTTCCGGGCTGACGCCAGAGCGAAGGGCTATAACCTCTCTTAGCTCCTTTGCCTCCGGGTCAGGGTATCTGTTAAAGGGTATCCGGGAAACCTCTTTCCCTATACGCCTTTTTACTTCCTCCGGGAGCTGGAGAGAGAGTTCATTGGAGGACAGCCTTACCTTTGCCCCCGTAGTTTCTGTCTTGTAAGGGGCAAGGTCCCTTACCCTTTTACTTATCATTGTTGTTCCTGGACTTGCTCCTCCTCTTCTTCCTCTTCAGCCCTTCCAAGATAGAGCTCAAGCTCAGCCACCGTTGACTCCATCAGCTTGTCTTCAAGAATACCCTTTATGAGCCTGTTGAGCCTTCTCTCATCTCCCATGGCTATACCGTTGAGCACATAATACAGTCTCTTTGGAAGAGAAAGAACTACCCTTTTGTATCTCGCTCCACCCTTTTTTCTGGGTTTTCTTGCCATTTTACTCCTCCTTTTTGAAGTTTTCTTAATTTAAAATTATAGCATGATGCTTCTGTTTTTGTTTTTTATTATGTTGATTTCAATCACAAAAGCTGAAGAAAGCATGGAAAATTTCCCGGGTAAATACCAGGTTATATTCCTCCCAGAAGAACACACAAGCAGAGAAGACCATATCTTCCAGCTTGACATTATAAGGCTCTTAAGTTCAAAAAATTACAGGTTGATAATAGCGATGGAAATGTTCCAGCAACCCTTTCAGGATGCCCTTGACCAGTATGTGTCATGCCAGATAGATGAAGAGGAAATGCTCAGAAGGACAGACTACAGAAGAAGGTGGGGCTTTGACCCAGACCTTTACAGAAGTATATGGAAGTTTGCCAAGGAAAAGGGCATAAGAATTGTAGCCATAAACATCTCCTCAGAACTGCTGCAGAGGGTAAGAAGAGAAGGGCTTGAAAGCTTAAGGGACGATAGCCTGCCCTTCCCTCTAATACCGCAGACTGAGAGAGAAATACAGAGGTTGAGAGAGGTGCTGACGGGGCATCCAAGGGTGGAAGAGAGAAGATTTTTTGATGTGCAGAACGCCTGGGATAACGGCATGGCGCTTGCAATAGCAAGGCTTCTGGAAAGGTATCCTGACCACAGGATAGTGGTGCTAGTGGGAAGAGAACATGCTCAGAGCTATGAAAGCGGTATACCGAGAAGGCTCCAGGTGCTCAGGCCCGGCGTTCGCATGAAGATACTCAAAAGAGAAGAATTTCAGAGGGATTTCCTGTTTTCCACGGACTTTTCCAGAGAAAGCTCGTCGGCGAACTCTATAAGAGAACCAAACTGCAGACCATGAGATATGCGGGTTATCTTGAGGTTGGGAAACTGTTTTTTTATGAGCCTGGCCAGATAGTTGGCGGTTGCCTCCCCTTCAAGGTTCGGGTTTGTGGCAATTATCACTTCCTTAGGCCTGTGTCTTTCTATTCTTTCCATAAGAGTGTCTATGTTCAGGTCCTTTGGTGATATGCCTTCAAGGGGTGCTATCCTTCCGCCCAGCACGTGATAAACCCCCGAATACCTCTCCAGCCTTTCTATGGCAAAGGCATCCTGAGGCTCCTCCACCACACATATGAACCTTTTGCTCCTTTTGGGGTCTGAACATATCCTGCACACCTCTTCTTCCGTGTATAACCCGCACTCCCTGCATGGTCTCAGTTTTTCAGCAGCTGCCTGAAGCACACTCACCAGCTCAAGCCTTTTTTCCGGGTGGAGCTTCAAAAAATTGTAGAGGAACCTTCCCGCTGACCTCTCCCCATAGGTGGGTATTTGGGTGAACTTTTCAAGGGCCAACCTGAGCGATTCTGGCAGGCTTTCCTCGTAGGACATGGGAAAATTATAGCGGTTTTATAATATACAATATGCATCAGCTCCTCATAGTAGGTGGAGGACCAGCTGGCATATCTGCCAGCATTTACGCTCAGAGAAAGAAGATGGACTTTGTTTTAATAACCAGAGATATAGGTGGTCAGGTAATAAAGGCCGGGGAGATAGAAAACTATCTGGGCTATGCCATGGTGGATGGGGTCATGTTCGTGCAGAGAATGATAGAGCAGATGGAAAGGCTTGGAGTTAAACCGGTTCTTGATGAGGTGGTAAAGATAGATAGACTGGAGGAGGGTTTCCTTCTCAGGACCCTATCTGGAAAAGAATACACCACAAAGATGGTGCTTTTCTGCACCGGTGCAGAACACAGAAGACTTGATGTGCCTGGCGAGAGGGAATATACGGGAAGGGGTGTTTCCTACTGCTATACATGCGATGCACCTTTTTTTAGAGATGTGGAGGTGCTTGTGGTGGGTGGGGGGAACTCGGGTTTTGAGGCTGCGGACCAGCTTACAAACTACGCAAGAAAAATATACCTCATGGAGATAGGCGACCACTTCAAGGCAGATGAGATTCTCAGGGAGAAGGTGCTTTCAGACCCCAAAGTAGTCCCCCTTCTAAGACACAGAGTGCTTGAAATAAAGGGAGATGGAAAAAATGTGAGGGGTGCTCTGGTGGAGGATATAGAAAAGGAAAGGGTATACGAGCTTGATGTGGAGGGAGTCTTTGTGGAAGTGGGGTTAAAGCCAAACTCTGAGCTGGCAAAGTCTCTGGGAGTTCTTACCACACAGAGGGATGAGATAATAATAGACTGCAACAACAGGACCTCTGAGCCTGGCATATACGCAGCTGGAGACTGCACCAACGTGTTTGCAAAACAGATAATAACCGCTGCCGGCGATGGTGCAAAGGCCCTCCTTTCCATATACCACGACCTCACCTACGGTGTCCACTCATGGATATAGCCAGCTTTATAGACCACTCCATACTCAGGCCCAACCATACCCTTATGGAGCTTGAGGAGCAGGTTCGCCAGTGCGTGGATTCAGGTGTGTATGCGGTATGTGTAAACCCCTTCTGGGTAAGGAGGGCTGTTGAGCTATCAGGGGGCAGGGTTGAAGTCTGCTGTGTGGTGTCTTTTCCCTTCGGGCTTGATACAAAGGAGCAGAAAATACTGCAGGCGGTAAAGGCCCTCGAGGAGGGTGCCACCGAGCTGGATATAGTTATGAACATATCCGCCTTCAAAAGTGGTTTATACCACTATGTAGGCGAGGAGCTAAGAGCTATAGCAAGAAATACGGAGGGGACCATAAGGAAGGTTATAATTGAAACTGCCTATCTGAGCGAGAAGGAGAAAAGACTTGCTGTGGAGCTCGTAGCGGATGCGGGTATGGAGTTTGTAAAGACTTCAACAGGTTATGCGCCTTCAGGTGCCACAGAGGAAGACATTAAGCTTCTGAGGGAAGCATCAGGAGGAAGGCTCAAAATAAAGGCATCGGGTGGCATAAGGAGGAGAGCTCAGGTCATAAGGTTTCTGGAGCTTGGGGCTGAAAGAGTAGGAACCAGTAGCACCTTTGAAATTCTCAGGGAGGGGTAAGATATGGAAGATGTTTCTTATAAAAAACTGATGGATGTAATCCATGAAATACACTCACAGGAGCCCATAGAGCTTGGCTGCGCAGAAATCAACTGTTTTCTGTGTGCGAAGGGTGGTAGATTAAAGCCCTGTGAAAGACTGAGAGAGGCTGTCATACTTCTGCCTGGAGAGAACCAGCTTCTCACCTTGCTCAACGGGAGACCCTTTCCAGAAATGAATGTGAATGGCTTCAGCATAGGCTTTCTTGCCCCCGAGGAAGATTGTCCCTTTAACATGGAAGGGTGGTGTGGAATACACGGAAGGCATCCTATAGACTGCAGGAGTTTTCCCATAGTGCCCTCTCTGAACGAAGAAGGAGACCTGATAGTCTCCATAGCCATAAACTGTCCTGTGATACCACCCTGGGAGTTCACAAGAAGATGGGTTGAAAACTGGTATAGAATATGGAAGGCAGCACCCTTAGAGTGGTTCAGGTTCTACTCAAAAGTTCCCACTAACCCCCTCAAACCCATAGCTATCTTTAAAGCGGAGGAAGGAAATGATTGAAAGATACACAAGAAAGGAAATGGGACAAATATGGTCAGAGCTCAACAAGTTCAGGCTCTGGCTGAAGGTAGAAATTGCAGTATGCAGAGCATGGCACAGACTTGGAAGAATTCCTGCAGAGGCTCTCGAGGAGATTGAGAGGAAAACCTTTGTGGACCAGAAGGTCCTGCAGAGGATTGCAGAATATGAGAGAAAATACAGGCACGATGTGCTTGCCTTCGTTTCTGCTATAGGGGAGCAGATTCCGGAGCACTCACACCACTTCCATATGGGGCTTACCTCTTCTGACGTAGTGGATACCGCCCTTGCACTGCAGCTCAGAGAGGCTCTTGAACTCATAATCAGAGGTCTGGAAGCGGTCATAGAAAAACTCAAGGAGCTTGCCATAAAACACAGAGACACACTCATGATGGGAAGAACCCACGGAGTGCACGCCGAGCCCATGACTTTAGGGCTGAAGTTTCTTAGCTGGTATGAGGAGCTAAGGAGAAACAGGGAAAGACTCCTGCAGGCTCTTGAAAACATATCCTATGGCAAGCTCTCCGGTGCGGTGGGCACTTACTCCAACCTTGACCCTGAGGTGGAAAGGCTCGCCCTTGAGGAGCTTGGCCTTAAGGTAGAGCCGGTTTCTACCCAGATAGTGCCCAGAGACAGACACGCTCAGGTCATGTATGCCCTTGCCTCTACCGCCTGCGCCCTTGAGAGGTTTGCCACAGAGATAAGACACCTTCAGAGGACGGAAGTGCTTGAGCTTATGGAGCCCTTTGAAGAAGGTCAGAGGGGTTCATCTGCCATGCCACACAAGAAAAACCCCATACACGCAGAGAGACTGTGCGGACTCGCACGAATAATAAGGGCAAACCTTATGGTAGCCCTCGAGAATATCCCTCTCTGGCACGAAAGGGACATATCCCACTCCTCTACCGAAAGAATCATACTGCCTGACTCCACCATAGCCCTGGACTACATGCTGAACCTATTTCTGGAAATGCTTCAGGGGCTTGTGGTCAATCAGGAAAGGATGCTCAAAAACATGGAACTCTCTCATGGCCTGTATGCCTCTTCAAAGGTGCTGGTAAAGCTCATGGAAAAGGGCGTGCCAAGGGACAGAGCATACCAAATGGTTCAGAGATGTGCCATGAGAAGCTGGGAAGAGGGTATGGCCTTTGAAAGGGCTCTGATAGAGGATAATGAAGTAAAAGCCTATCTCAGCCAGGAAGAAATAAGGGACTCAATAGAGCCCCGTGCCTTTCTGAAACATATAGACCATATATACAAAAGGAGCTTAGATTTATAAGCTATGAGTCAGAAGTCAATCTCCAGAGAAGAATTAAAGGAGCTTTACCACAGGGACTTCCCCCTCTGGGCTGAGATAAACCATGAGCTTTTGAAGGAAAGGCTCTACGACCTTGTTGACTGGGAGAACCTGCTGGAAGAGATAGAAGATATGGCACGCAGTGATTTAAAAACCTGCATAAGTCAGCTGGCAAGAATTCTGGAGCATATGTATAAGTGGGACCATTTTAGAGAGCTGGCAGGTGGAGAGACTGCAGGAAAGGGATGGATAAAAAGCGTGGAGAATGCAAGGGATAGAACAAAAGCAATCCTTGAAGATTATCCCAGTCTGAAAAACAGGCTACCGCAAGAAATTGAGAGAGCGTGGAGGCATGCAAGAACAGAACTCAGGATATGGCTCAGAGACAATGACTTCAACCCGGAGGACTTCCACATTCCCGAAGAATGCCCTTACACATACGAAGAGGTCATGACAAGAGACCTGAGGAAGGAGGCAAAACTATGACAAAACATGAAGTTTACACCCTGCCCGATGAAAAGGGCTACTTTGGAGAGTTTGGCGGGAGGTTTGTGCCAGAGACCCTCATGTATGCCCTGGAGGAGCTACAAGAGGCTTACGCAAAGGTTAAAAAAGACCCATCCTTCTGGGAGGAGCTGCACCACTATCTGAAAGACTTTGCCGGCAGGCCTACACCCCTCTACTTTGCAAGAAGGCTTACCGAATATGCTGGAGGTGCAAAGATATACATAAAGCGTGAGGACCTTCTGCATACAGGAGCCCACAAGATAAACAACACCCTCGGACAGGCACTTCTGGCAAAGAGGATGGGAAAGAGGAGGATAATAGCAGAGACGGGTGCCGGTCAGCATGGTGTGGCAACTGCCACCGCCTGTGCCCTTCTGGGGCTTGAGTGCATCGTATACATGGGGGAAGAGGATGCAGAGCGTCAGAAACTCAACGTGTTCAGAATGGAGCTTTTGGGGGCAGAGGTGCGTGTGGTAAAGAGCGGTTCAAGAACTCTCAAAGATGCCATAAACGAAGCCCTCAGGGACTGGGTCACCAACGTGGAAACTACCCACTACATAATAGGCTCTGTGGTGGGTCCCCATCCCTTTCCCATGATGGTGAGAGATTTTCAAAAGGTCATAGGTGAAGAGGCAAAGGCACAGATGATTGAGATTGAGGGCAGACTTCCCGATGTGGTAGTTGCCTGTGTGGGTGGTGGCTCAAACGCCATGGGCATTTTCTATCCTTTTGTAGAGCACGAGGAGGTAAGGCTCATAGGCGTAGAAGCCGGCGGGCTTGGAATTGATACAGGAAAACACGCCAGCTCCATAAACGGAGGCTCTGTAGGAGTGCTTCATGGCATGAAGTCCTACTTTCTTCAGGACGAAGAGGGTCAGATACAGCCAACCCATTCCATCTCTGCAGGTCTTGATTACCCCGGCGTGGGACCAGAGCATGCCCAGCTTTTCAGAAGCGGAAGGGCTCAGTATGTCTACGCCACAGACAGGGAAGCTCTTGAGGGCTTCAAGCTCCTTTCAAGGCTTGAGGGAATAATCCCTGCCCTCGAGCCAGCCCATGCGGTTCTTAGAGTGGTGGAGCTTGCAAGGGAGCTGGGCAGAGAAGGTATAGTGCTCTTTAACCTCTCAGGCAGGGGTGATAAGGATATGATGCATGTAATGGGCTACATGAAAGGTATGCTATAATATCCCTATGCCAAAGCTTTCACCCAGAGACATAAGGAGGAAGATACAGGGTATCAAAAACACTCGCAGGATAACCAATGCCATGAAGGTTGTGTCCGCTGCAAAGCTAAGGCGGGCACAGGAGCTCATATACGCTTCAAGACCTTACTCGGAAAGGCTCTACGAAGTTCTCAAAAGCCTTGCATCTCACGTAGACCCGCAAACACACCCTCTCTTTGAGGTAAGAGAGGAAAAGGTATGCGACCTTGTGCTCATAACCGCAGACAGGGGGCTGGCGGGAGCTTTTAACTCAAACCTCATAAAACGGGCGGAGGACATAATAAAAGACAAGCAGGAAAAGGGAGTCAGGGTCAACCTCATCCTCATAGGGAGAAAGGGCGTTCAGTATTTTGGAAAGAGGAACTATAACACGCTCAAGGCTTACGACGAGGTTTTCAGAAAGGAGATAAACTTTCATGTGGTCAAAGAGGTAGGGGAAGTTCTCAGAAAGAGGTATACAGAAAGGGAAACAGATGCGGTATATCTCATAAACAGTGAGATGGTCACCAGAGTAAGCTACAGACCAGTGGTGAGAAACTTCCTTCCCTTTGAAAGGATAGAAGGGGAGGGTGACTACGGCGTTTACGAGTTTGAGGTGGATAGGGAGCTTTTTGTAAACAGGCTTATAGACCTATATCTCAACTACCAGCTCTACAGGGCTATGTTAGAATCTAACGCCTCAGAACACTTTGCCCGTATGGTGGCTATGGACAATGCCACAAGGAATGCGGATGAGCTTGTAAAGACATGGACTCTAATATTCAACAAAGCCCGTCAGGAGGCTATCACTTCCGAGCTTATAGATATAGTGAATGCGGTGGAAGCTATGAAGTGATGTACATAAAAACCCTTGAAGAAATAAAGAACAAGCTCATTGAGCTCAAGCCTTATCTTAGGGAAAAATATAAAATCAAAGAGATAGGGATTTTTGGTTATTATGTGCGAAGAAAGCAGAAGAAAGGAAGCGACCTTGATATACTTTTAGAGTTTGAAGAGACACCCGATTTGTTTACTTACATTGAGATTGAAAGCTTTCTTTCAAAAAAACTTAAGGTAAGGGTTGATCTCATAATGAAGTCAGCACTTAAACCATACATGGGCAGAAGGATTTTAAAAGAAGTGGTATATATATGAGAGAAATTAGGGATTATTTGATGGATATAAAGGATGAGTGTGAATATTTAATGAGTAGAACAAGGGGCTTGAATTATAATGAATTCATTTCAAGTGAAGAACTAAAAAGGGCTTTTGTGAGAAGTTTAGAAATTATCGGAGAAGCATCAAAGCATATTCCAAAAGAGATTAGAAAGAAATAAAGTGAAATTCCATGGAAAAAGTGTTATTGGAATCAGGAACAAAATGATTCATGAGTATTTCGGTGTTGATTATGCAGTTGTATGGAAAACAATAAAAGAAAGAGTTCCTGAACTGTATGAAGTAATAAAGAAGATTATCAAAGAGATTAATGAGGCGTAGCGTTAGGTATAAAGTAAGGACTCTGAAGTGTTAAAATTTTTATTATGGACATAAAGACCCTTGAAAGCTGGCTCTGGGAGGCAGCCTGTAGCATAAGGGGACCTGTAGATGCTCCAAAGTATAAGGAATACATACTTCCCCTCATATTTCTTAAAAGGCTTTCCGATGTCTTTGAGGATGAGTTTGGGGAGGTGCTGGACATATACAAAAGCAAGGAGGAGGCGGAAAGGGTTCTTTTGGAGGATATAGAAAGAAACGGAAGACCCACCCTTGTGAGGTTTTACATACCACCCAGCGCCCGATGGGAAAATATAAGAAGGCAGACAAGGAATTTGGGCGAGTATCTTACTACGGCGGTAAGGGATGTGGCAAAGTATAACCCAAAGCTTGCGGGTGTTATAGATGCCACAGATTTCAACGCCACCTCTATGGGCGTAAGGCTCATAAGCGATGAAAGCCTGAAGGCTCTTGTGGAAGTCCTGAGCAAACACAGGCTTGGGCTTAAGGATGTGGAGCCAGATATTTTAGGAAGGGCTTATGAGTATCTTCTGAAGAAGTTTGCAGAAGGTTCAGGACAGTCTGCGGGTGAGTTCTACACACCCTATGAAGTGGCTTATATGATGGCTAAGCTCATTGACCCAGAGGAAGGGCAGGAGGTCTATGACCCCTGCTGTGGTTCAGGTGGTCTTCTTATCAAGTGTGCCTTGGTCTTTAAGGAGAAATACGGAGAGGACAGGAGCAAGAGACCTCTTAAGTTCTACGGGCAGGAAATAAACCATACCACCTATGCCATGGCTAAGATGAACGTATTCCTGCATGATATGCATGCGGATATAGCCATTGGAGATACGATGAGAAAACCAGCCTTTTTGGAGGCGGACGGCTCTCTTAAGAAGTTTGACCTTGTGCTTGCCAATCCCATGTGGAACCAGAAGTTTGAAGAAGAGGTTTATGAAAATGACCCATACAGGAGGTTTCCCTTTGGATATCCACCCTATGCCTCCGCAGACTGGGGATGGATACAGCACATGCATGCAAGCCTTAAGGAGGGGGGAAAGCTTGCGGTGGTGATAGACACGGGGGCAGTCTCAAGGGGGAGCGGTTCCTCAGACAAAAACAGGGAAAAGGAAATAAGGAAGGCTTTTGTGGAAAGAGACCTCATTGAAGCTGTGATTCTGCTTCCTGAAAACCTCTTCTACAACACCACAGCCCCGGGCGTGATAATAGTCATAAACAAAGCCAAAGGGGACGAAAGAAAAGGGAAGGTGCTTCTTATAAACATCTCAGACCTTTATGAGAAGGGAAGACCCAAAAACTACCTTCCTCAGTCTGCCATAGATAAGGTGTGCGAGATATACAGAGCGTTTAAGGAGGAGGAAGGCATAAGCAGGATTGTGAGCATAGAGGAGGTGAGACTTAACGACTATAATCTTAGCCCCTCAAGGTATGTGGTGAAGGGAAACGAGGAGGAGGTTCTGGACCTTCAGGAGGCTGTGGTGGAGCTGGAAGAGGCGGAGGAGGAAAGAAGAGAAGCGGATAGGGTTCTGTGGGAGGTGCTGAAGAGCCTTGTGTAATTCTTCTACATGCTTATACGATGTTCTCTTTTAAGTCTTCTTAAAAATTCAAAAGTGTCAATACATTCAACAGGTGGGTTCAGCATGCTGCACACATCGGGAATTTTTACCTCTGCATCGTATTTACCATCAGCTCCAGCTGAATGAGTTAATACCTTCGGTTTTTCCATGGTAACCAACACGAGCTTATTTTCTTTCGCAAAAGCTATTATATCAATATCTCTAGTTTTTAGGAAGGCTTCAGCTCTATGAGGTGCGTATTTACTATACACCAAGCTTATTATTTCTTTCACTATTTCAAAAGTTTTTTCAGTAAGCTCTGCAAACAAAAGCTCCTTATGTCTTTTAGCCCATCTGACAAGACTATCATCTGGATTTCCTTCCATAATTTCCTCATAGACAGCTATGGGCATTTTTAATATGTCTTGCTTACAGGCTTTTAACAGCACATCCCAAAACTGAGGCACTATATCAAAGGCATAATATCTATTCTTCGCCTCTATTAAACAGGAGGTGTCCATACAAAATTTAGCCCTCCTGAATATGTCAGACACCAAGCTCCTCCATCAGTTTTATGAGGATTTTATCCTTTTTTATGTTCAGCAACCTCATTGCAGACAGATATGTAATTTCTTGGTTCAATAGACTATCAATCACTTCATAAATAAAGGTTTTACTGTTTCTGCTCAGCAAAAGTTTATAGTAATCCCCACCTTTTTGTTCTTTGTTCCTTAGTTCTAATTCGTAGGTCTTTTTTAGCATTTCCGCCTTTAAAAGTTCATATTCCTCCCTGTCTATCATCCTGAGGTTTAAAAGGCGATAAAGCAGTGCGGTTTTGCTTACAGGAAAAATCTTGCTTAAATTCTGTATATTCTCAAGAGGGCTGATATTTTCATTCCATCTGCTTTTTATCTCCAGTTCGGGGGCGAGTATCTCTATGGCTACCATGTTACATAACCTTTCTACAGCATTCTGATTTTCTGGGTCAGCGTCAGATACTCCGCTTTGACCCACCCATATGTGAGCAATTTCGTGGAAAAGGGTAAATATCTGTGCTTTTTGAGTATCATTGCTGTTTATAAATATGACTGGTGCTATTTCATCCACTATGCTGAAGCCTCTGAATTCTTCCGGGTCAAGTTCTATATGTGTGTTGTTTATGAGCACGCTATTTCTGAAAACAAGAATGCCAATACTTTCAACCCTATCCACAAGCTCATTTATGTTGTCTAAATGGTTCAAATTTAATGTTTCTTTTATATCTTTTGCTATGACTTGATGAGGGGTATCTATGGAGTATTTTCCTACAAATTTTAAAGGAGTGTATCCTTCCGATAATCTTTTTTCCTTTATCCACTCCTGTTTTATTTTTATGTCAGAATAAACCTCAAAAAACTTCCAGCTAAGCGGTTTGCTATCTTTTATTTTCCTTAAGTCTGGTATTTCGCTTTTTTCTTCTGGAACTTCAGAAAGGAAAAGATAGCCATAGGGTATATGCAATGCATGTGCTAACTTATGGAGCTGATTGTATGTTATATGACCCTTACCTTCAAGAAGGCTTTTAAATCTGGGTGTTTTTATTCCTATGCTTTTTGCCACCTTTTCTGGAGTTTCTCCTATCCTGTTTATAGCCCACTCTACCACTTTCCAGTTTATAAGCGTAGCAGGAACCTTGACGGTGGCACTCATGCCTAAAATATAATATCTTCCAAGGGGCTATGAGGTTTGAGTTTTTTGAAGAAACAAACTTTAAGGAGACAGAGCTGGGACCTTTGCCTGAGGATTGGCAGGTGGTGAGGTTGGGAGATGTGGTAAATACAGATAGGCGAAAGGGGAA